>JAHJHM010000014.1 GCA_018823915.1 Candidatus Omnitrophota bacterium | reverse complement strand
GGAATACCCTTGGAGATGAAAGAAAAGATATTTATTCTGGGCCAAAGCAGTAAGTTGGGTGGCAGCGGTGTCGGCTGTAACTTTCTTAAACAGGTTGTGGAAGATCATGGGGGTAAGGTATGGGAAGAGGGCAGCTATGGAGAAGGGGTAAAATTTATTATAAAACTACCTGGCTCTAACCCAGTTCTTAACAGCCCTCAACTTCCAGCTGTCAGCTGTCAGTTAATAAAGGGAATTACCGCCTCATCGGTTGTGGAAAGACAAATTTACGATTCAAGACCTGACCCCACTTTCTCGGATTTGACTACCAGACAAGGGAAAATATCAACAATAGCTATTGCCATTGTGGCTGAGCAGATAGAAAAACTTAATTTGATAGAGAAAGAATTAAAAGAATTGTCCCTTTTTGGAGGACGGCAGCAAGCACTTTTTACTGCTCTTGGAGATTGCTCAAGAATAATAAGGGCTATATATGTTGGAGGACATTTAGAGTACTGCATAGAAGCTGATTTTTCTTTAGTTTTAGCTTCTCTGACAAAGGATAATTGGGGTATTCAAATAGAAAATTTTCTGCCATTAGATTGTATATATTGCGAAGAGGAATTATCCAGTGAATTGAGTCCAGAAGAGATTTTAAGAGCGAAGATTGAATTTGCCAAAGGCAGCCGTATTCCTTCAAGAAGATTTGATAAAAGTTATGTTGAATTCTTTAATAATAAAAAACTGAACTACCATATTTATTTAGATAATCATTATATAAGAGGAGAAATTAACAATCCTAAAGCGTTATGCATTGGGATTATGCGATGGTTTACTGATTATAGGAGAATGCTTGATTATATTAGAATTGCCGCCTCGCCGGTTAAAAAGCACAGGATGGCGGTAATAATTGTTGGGCCTTCAGGTGTAGGAAAGGATGAGCTCATTGACCGCTTAATAGATAGATTGCCCTCCTTAAGAAAGATGATCAGTTTTACTACGCGTAAGCAAAGAGCAGGTGAGGTTGACGGTTTAGATTATTGGTTTATCGATAAAGAAAAGTTTGCCCGGATGATAGAAGAAGATAAGCTTATTGAATGGACGAAGGAAAGGGGAGATTATTACGGTACCGCCAAGGAAGAGCTGGAAAATAGCAAGGAGTTAGATAAAGGAGAGGCTAGAGACATTGTCTTTAATGTGGAAGTTAAAGGAGCAGAAAAAATTAGAGTGGTGCTAAATAAACAAGGTATTCCTTACGCAGATATTTTTATTTCTCCTATTGTCCGGGAAGAATTATTCAGAGATGATGGCCTTACCAGAGCGATTGGAGAGCTAAAAGAGCGCCTTCTTGGCCGGCGTACTGAACATAGGGATGACATAAAAGAACGCCTTAATAAAGCAAAAGAAGAGATTCAGATAGGAAGAAAATATAAGAATATAGTGGCTAACTTAAAGGGTAATGTAAAAGTGGCGGAGAGCCAGCTGTTGAAAGTCGTGATTAAAGAGACAGTAGATAATTATCACCCCTGGCTGAAAGAAGAAGTCAAAGAAGGAGAAAATTCCCTCCTGGGGTATTTTAAATATCTGCTTAAGGAAGGCACTTTTGGTGAGCAGTTTATTGCCGCAACTTTGCTGGTAGATCAATTTGTAGGAGTAGATAGTAAGCTAAGGATAGAAGCTTGTGAAATCCTTAAGCTGCGCCAGGATTTTGCCTTAGAAGAGATTAGTGAAAGTTATTCAAGTTTTACCACGAAAGAGTTAGTTGTTGATGAAGTCGAACGAAAAATTCTTTCGGGGGCTACTTGGGCGGGATTGGTTTATCGAGCCTGGATGAGAGGAATAAAGGCTCTTCCCGTAATTTACCCCGTTAGAAATAATATCTCTAACACCTCGAAAGTGGGATTTGGTGAAGAAGCAATGGAGGCGCTTAGAGTAGGAGAGATTTTTGGTGTAAAAGTTACCCCGGTAATAAAGATTAAGGTAAAACAAGATGAGAAGGTGCAAGAAACTTGGCTTTGTTTGCATCCTCCTCGAAATATTTCTGGTTTCGAGCTTTGGATGAGCAGATTTCTTAAAACAAGGATGGTAAAGAAATCGGACCATTCCTATATATTTTCATCAGCAGAGGAGCTTAGAGAGTTTACCGAGGGAGTGGATGGAGTTCTAGAGGCTTCTGTGGAGAGAATTGCTTATAAGGATTACCCTTCTTCTCTTGAAACCATTACTTCTACCAGTGAATATCGCAGAAAGGTAATAAGAATTCTTCCTCGGCTGCTTAAGGATGATATCTATAGGATTTTTGTTGATGTAGATTTTCTTAAAGATGAGAATAGTGTCTATTGCAAAACAATCGTCAATTTTCTTCTTCATGGAAAGATATCGAAAATTATTGAGGATGAGTTGAGCTGTATAAAAAACGATCTTTCTAAAGATAAAGAGATACTTTATTATTCTTCTGGTGAAGAGAAGGATATAACTTCGTTAGGATTGGCCAATAAGGAACTGAATTATTTCCTTAAAGGTATAGTAAGGAGAATCAAAGCTACCTTAAGAAGAAGATATTGCGTGGCTGCGTTAACTAATCTCAAGGAACTGAGTGAGAATCTTGGCAGAAAGCAGTATAGCCAACTTTTAAAGATTATAGAAGAAAATTCTCTTGTTTTTGACCAAACAAAAAGGTTAGGAGGTCCCTTAGTCGTATTTGCTTCTAAAGGAAAAAAACCACAGCTCGCTTTAGAAGAGTATTTTACCAATCTTAATTGTAAGCTAAATAAGGTGCAGATACCTCATTGTTTAAAAGGTTCATTCTCTTGGTTGGAAAATGAGTGGATATTCAATCAAGGCTATCTTAAAATCCCCACAGTTTCTATGGGTTACGTTTTACTAAAAGATATTTACAAAGAGATTAATCAATTTGATATTAAAGAAAATATGCCTTCTTCTTGGCAGAAGAGGCGTCCAGGCAAAGAGGAATTGAAGAGGATTTTTAGCGTTAGTAAACACCGAGCCGAGGATGCCCTTTTAGGAGCTAAATTAGAGCGTGACCGTGTATTTGGCGGAGATAAGTTATTGTATCCTTCTCATATTCACCAAGAGAAAAAAGGAGCGAGGAAAGTTAGCACTCAACCCATTGTTTCTTTGGTGCCTAAAAAATATCAGGGTGGTCATGATCCCCGCATAATGAAAGAAGATTATTACCGCAAGAGGATATCTTCATTTGTAGGAAGCAGAAGAAAGCAGATGCTTTTGTTTGAAGTAGTTTACGGGACAGAAGAGCTTGATGAGCTGGGGAAAGGAATGACTCTTGAGGAAAGAATAGAGAATTTCCGTGGCACCAAAGATGGTGTGGGTTTAAAGGGAATAAATGATTTGTATGGCCATGGTAAGGGGGATGAAGAGATAAAAAATTTGGCAATGGTTATTTTTACGATCCTTAAGGATATTTTAGAACCCTTTGGTTATAAGAATCCTCCCCCTACTACCCGTTTTATAGATAAATTTTATACCTGCATACCCCGGCTTAAATTAGAGACGATTGAACAGCTTGCCGACAGGATAACTGGAGATTTTAACAGGATAGGAAGAGATTTTGACAGTAAAGAGGCAAGGGTTACGATAAAAAAGCTAACTATTTCTCTTGTCCTTTTTGATGAAGCTGATTCTTTAGGAGAATTATTTGAAAGAATTGATACGTTGAGCATTAGCCAGAAGGGTTTTCAGGCTCACAAAACCAGAGGGGGTAATCTCCTTAAAATATATAGCCCTTATTGTGAAGAATCAGCAAGAGAGTATTGCCAGGAGCAAGCAATAAGGAGCGCTAAAAAATTAGAGGAAATTAGTTTACAAACGGCTTTAAGAGAAGAAGATACCCGGGAAAAAACCCGCCATTTTGCCTACCAGCCCCTACATGAGATTGAAGCCTTGGATGAAATAGAAATTGGTCTCAGCAATGAGCAGTTTGGGTTTTTGATAGAAGACAGCTTAGAAGAAAAAGATGAAATTACCGTTGTATGCCTTCTTACCGATACTGGCAAAGCCCTCTTACCCATTGCTCAGAGATTAGAAAAAGAAGATAAATCTGCTAAATTTATTCTTGTTCATGAGAACGAGGATCTGCTTAAGTTTACCTTCCAGAAATTGAATGGGCTTTATCCTCAGTTTGAAGTTATCTGTATCCGCGCTAAAATTTCCCTGAGTGATTTAGAGTCTAGCCTTCTTAGGCAGGGAATAGGAAAAGTAGATGTGGTTGTTGCCCGCTATCTTACTCCTTACATTGATAGAGAGGTAGTTTTTCCTCAAATATTCCGTATTTTAAAAACAGGAGGGGTATTTATATTTAATGTATTTGGTGGAGATTTCCTAGGCTGGGAGAGATTTAAACAGATAAACCCTTTTTACGAAGCATTAAGAAGTTCTTTCGAGAAAGTATTAAGGAAGTTTTATGGCGTAGATACGGCGGTTATAGGCTATGTTTCTGATAAGCGATTTTCCCGTGATACCTTAAAGAAAGGATTGGAAGCCCATCGTTTCCAAGTAGAAACGGTCTCTAGCCATGAATTGTACGGGGTAGATGCAAAGAGAAATTTTAGCCGCCTGCGTAATACTTTACCTATTGGATGGATAGAGTTTTACTACCACACTCAATCTACAAGAAGGGGGTTGATTGAACAAACTTTTGATAATTTATCTGAGGAATTCGCTCCCGGGAAAAAGGTACCAATGAGAGATTTTTTTATAAAGGCAATTAAGCCATATTGTGGAGATCTTGGGCTGGAATTTACCCCCAAAAAATACCAGCCTCAGTTAGATGGGTGTAAGTTGGCAGAGGTGTGTAAGAGTATCCGCCGGCAATTATTAGATAAAATAAAAGCAGGAGATAAAATTGCTATCTTTTGTCATAGTGATGTTGATGGCATTGCCAGTGCAAAAATAACGGAAAGTTTCTTAAGAAGGTATTTTGGCCGCCGCTTCTTTAATATTGAATTGCATTGTACCCAAAGTGCTTATGACGATATTATCTCCCAGAAAAAAGAAAAGGGGTATTGGACAATAGTTTTAGATCATCATTATCAAAAAGAAACTACGGCGGTGGATCTTTTGATTGACCACCATATTACTACTGATGAGTTTACCACGTTAGATAATGGACATCTAACGGGGCTTATTGAGAAAGAGGGAATAATTATTGTTACTCCTTCCAGATTAGGAGGAAGAAGCTTTGATGATGCCCGGGAAAATACCACTGGTAACATTTTAATGAGCCTTATCTTTTATTTATTAAAGGATAGGCATGGAGAGGGTGAAGCAGAACTTTTTAACAAGGAACACGCTTGGCTTTGCGGACTTTCTATTGTTGGTGATGGCATGGAAGGAAGATGGAAAGTTTTTTCCCGCACTTATGAATTAGCTAAGAATATAAGTCGACTGGCTAAGTCATTACCTACGCAGGAGAATATGAAGAACATCTTAAACGCATTAACCGGTTACCAACAGGATGAATCGTGGTGGAATCTGCGTAAACTTTTTTATAAAATGCAGCCAATTGAGGAGGAAGTAACCAGAATAGCTGAAGAGATATACAAAAAGACAAAAGGAGACCCTTTTATTTGCGTATTAAATCCTCATCAAGCTATAGAGAATTATGATCTTAATCATCTTATTGAGTTTGCCCTTACCGATATGGAGAGGGATTCAGGAGGAGATAGGTTAGTTGTGGTAGCTAAATGCAAAGAAAATAAGATTTACCTTTATGTGCATCTTCCCAAGATAGCAGGCAAAGATTTCCTGATGAGTGTAAATGATATGCTTTATGAGCTTTATCGCGGAGGAGGCTATTCTCATTCAGGAGGAGTAAAATTAGGTATACCTATACCTTCGGGGATGAGTGTAGAGGAGAAGTTTGCCCAGATAAAGGAAGAAATTACCGATTATATTAATAAAGCCCGCGCTATCGCGGTTAATATAGAAGATTATCTTGATCCTGATCTTAATTTCGGTTCTATAGAGTATGCTCGTCAATGGGATGATATTCTTGTTGGAGAATCAAACGAACAATTTTATCTTTTAACCCAAGACGCTCTTGCAGGTATTGAGCGGCCGGTTGTATTAGATTTAGCCACTGGCACAGCTAAAGCCCATTTGTCATTTGCTAAAAAATTAAGCAAGGGGTTGTTAGTGGGAGTTGACCAATCAGAAGCAATGCTTTCTGTGGCCAGAGAAAAAGCGGTTAAATTTCCTCATCTTGAATTTTCTTTTAAGCAAGGGAATATTGAGCAATTGAATGAGGTTCTGCCTTCTCAATTTAAAGCCGACGTGGTTACTGCCCGTTTTAGCTTTAATTTCATCAAGTTAGAGAAAGTCCTACCGGAGGTATTTTTTAAGCTGCGCCAGGGAGGAAGACTTATTTTTAATATTTCTCCTCTTTATTTCTACGGAGAAAGCGATGAACTTTCCGAAAACGACCCTTTTTATGCGGCTTTAATAAAAGCATACAAGGAAGTTCTTGAAGAGGAGATGAGTTTTTTATCTTTTGGCCAGATTAACTTGCTTAAACAAAAGAAGCAAGTAGAAGAAGTGCCCGGCGGTGGATATAAAATTATCGGCCCTGCAACTGCCCAGGAAATAAACGAAGAATACTTAAGAAAAATACTTAGCCGTGCTAAGTTTAGAGATATCCAATTCTATTTGGTTAAAGAAAGATATCCTTTAGTAGAGAGATTTCGCAGTAATATCTTGAATCGGTCTATTCCTTTATATGTTGCAGTTAGCAATGTTTTTAAAGATGACTTAGAAAGAAGAGTTAAGTTGGTAAAGAAAACCTATCAGCGTTTGATTGATAAACTTCCTGTAGAATTGAAAAGAATGCATAGCGAGAGCGGGGAAATTGAGGTTGCCGATATTTTTATTTCCGCGAAAGCGGGCTCCTCCAGCCCGGTAAAACACATCGCCCGTTGCCATTTTATCAAGCCACCAGTAGGTGATTTGGAAAAGTTTAAGAAAGTAGTTGTAAAAATGGGTTATGAGTATATTGTCCTTGAGCAAATTTTGGAACCAACCCGGGTAGACATAAGGGAAAATCAGAAGATTTTAGTTACCAGGCCCACAAAAAGATGGAAGAAAATAAATATTGAAAGAACATTTTAT
>JAHJHM010000001.1 GCA_018823915.1 Candidatus Omnitrophota bacterium | reverse complement strand
TTTTATCAACCGCTTCAATGTCCTTTTGTTCATCAGATATATTATATAATATGTCGGAATATTGTCAAACAAAAAACCACACTTATTTCCGCCAGTGTGGTCTATCCTCTAAGAGATTCTTCTGGTAGCTGAACTATTACATTTCCTTTGTTAGATGTTTATTTTTGAAGGTGTTCGCAAAGAAATTCTGGAGCGAAGTCGGCACCATTTTCCCAGGCGATTGTATGGAGGATATCAGAAAGTTTAAAATTTTTAAATTTTTCTTTATCTTGCAGCGGTTCAAAAACAGGACCCCACAGTTTTCCTTTTAAGTCAACAATTCCATTTTTCCCATTGCTGAATCGACACCAAATTTTATAATCTTCTTTATATTTTGCTTCCTTAACGTAAATCATAACTCACTCCAAAGGTGGTATTTTCTTTAATGGTATGTGTTTCTCAGCCAACTCCCAATCTTCTAATACTTTATCTTTATATATTTCGTGCCATTCCAATACCGCACGTAAAGCTCGTTTAGGAAATTTGCCTTCAACCACTCCTGTAAGAATATTAACCGTAATATGATATTCACCATATTCTGCATGAAAATGGGGTGGTTTATGGTCATCATAAAGCATATAAATAATAATTCCGAGGAAACGACAAATTTCAGGCATATTTATCTTCTCTCCTTTTAATAGATTATACCATATTTTGAGAGATATTATTATTTTTCCATCTAACGAGCCTGTAGAAAAACCCTATTTTTATAGAACTTACAAAATGTTAAAAATTTAACTCATTGTCCCCCAGCATGTTATAAATGCCAAAATTCTCCAATTTTCGAGTTTTGGACTTATTCTACAGGCTCAACGAGAAAATCAGCTGCCCGACCCAAGCGAAGCGTGGGGAAGGTTCAGCTGCAGCGCATTGATAATATTATGACTCCCAAGGTTTGATCGGACTTAATTTTCGTGAGAAAATCATCTCATTACTTATTAACCATGCTGGCTCTACAGAACCGCACAAAACCAAGGAAGTCACAATGAGATTCCATAAACCACATACTAGATTTTACTACGGAGTTGATATGCATTCAAGGGAATAAGAGGGTAATTAGGAACTACTACTCTTGCTATCCTTGGCATAAAAATATGCCTATCATGACTAGGAAAGGATATCAATAATATGGTGGTTGTCCCTTTATTCCACCGGCGCTTGTTCCCACAACTTGAATGTCCTTACCATAACCGGATACCATTTGCTCATTTTGGTAAAGTCGCCTTTTGACTTTACTTTACCTTGAGTTAAAGCAACAAAAGGGTCTACTTCCCGATTAAATACCTTTTTTAAAATTGCTTCTTTACCGATAATTACAAATTCGGCGTTTTCGTTGTTGTCTGTTTTTATAATTTTGCCTTTATCATAATAAAAGCACATTGCCATATTATTATCCTGATTCTTAACTGCCAGAGTACAGGTTAAATCATACTTTTGACCCAGGGCCTGCACTTCTTTATCATTATTCACCAATTCCATAAGTCTACCCATATGCTCCTTTGATAAAAGTTTATACCTTTTCCCCTCTTGTTTTTCTCTTATATTTTTATAATCTGGCTTCTGTGCTCTGCCTGCCTGCCGGCCAGGCAGGGTTTCTGGCTTCTGAACGATAAGATTCACCTTCGCCTGCTCTTCTAACAATTCAATCAAGCTAAATGCTTCCTTGAAACTACCTCCCATAGCTACTACTCCATGGTTTTTTAACACTACAATATTATTACTTTCTAAAGCAGCTAATACCGGCTCGATTTCTGTCACTGTAGGGGTAGTTTGGGTAATTGCTTTTATACCCCCTAAATAAAACTTTGTCTCAAAGGAAAATATTTCAAGTTTATCAAAGTAGTGGAAAAAGGCTATAGTATAAGAAGGATGGGCATGCAAAACTACTCTTGCATTCTTAAATTTATTATAAATACTTAGGTGCAACTCCTGCTCGCTGGTAAGCTCTCCTTCTCCCTCTAGAATAGTACCTTGCGAATCCGTTAGCAAAATCTCTTTTTCTTCTAAATAACCTAAATAGCTATTATGAGAAGTAATCAGGATTTTATCCACTGGGATACCCTCATACCCTAATACCCTAACGGGCACAGGCGGGCACAGGCGGGCACAAGTAGACCCTCCTAATACCTTTGGAGGAGGGGTCTTATTGTCGGCGAGTCTTGAGGAAATATTTCCACTCCTCACTTGCACTAACCCTTTTTCATTTAATTGATGTGCCCAATAAATTATATCTTTTTTCTCTTCCTTATAATTCACTGCAATACCTCCCAATTCACCAGCTCGTCATCTGCCCCTATTATACAACTTTTATCTGTTTCGCCCAAAATGAAACTTTTTCCTCCTAAAGAAGAAACATCTTTATCCAGAAACCTAAAATTAACTTCACCTTGAGAAATAACTTCTATTGGGATATTGTGCAATTTACTCAACAGCAACATGTATAGACTGCCGCAAATTCCTACTACCCCCTTCTCTTTACGCTCTTTATAGAAAAATAGTGTCTTTCTTATCTTAGCCTTATAAAACAAAAATCCCAGCATATTATCAGTACAATATACAAAATTGATATTTTCTCTTTTTAATAAGCAAGCATTATATTTTAAGCCTATCAAATAAGGCCTATTTTCCGGCACGATCGCCAAAGCCTTATCTTCTTTTAAACGATTGATGCCATCTTCTGAAACCGCTCCCCAAATTAATATCGCTTTAGCTATGTCCTTTATCTTCATCAATAATCTTGTTTATGGGGCTGTTGCCTGCCTGTGCCCGATAGAGCGCAACAGCCCCCTTATGGCTTTTATCCTCGCCAAAACCGGCGGATGACTGTAGTGCAGGAATACTTTTAACGGATGGGGCGTTAGATTTGATAAGTTATCAACGGTTAATTTTTTTAAAGCAACGATGAAATCTTGCGGGCACAAGTAAGTCGAGACAGCAAACCTGTCCGCCTGGTATTCCTGCCTTCGGGAAATAATATTTCCCAAAGCAGAAAAAATAAAATTAATCGGCTCATAGAGCAGAGCGAAAAAGAATAAACTCGCGCATATGGAAAATTCGTTCATTCTGAAAGCGGAAAATAACCCCGGGTTGTTTATAAAAAAAGAAAGAAGTAGGAACGCTAACCCTGTAGTAATAAAAGAGAACATCAGCCTTTTGGTAATATGCTTTTTCTCATAATGACCTATTTCATGAGCCAAAACAGACACCAGTTCAGCTGTGGTGTGTTTTTTAATTAAATTATCAAATAAGGCGATGCGGCGGAATTTACCAAAACCGGTGAAAAAAGCATTTGATTTAGTGCTGCGCCGCGATGCATCTATTTTAAAGATACCTTGCAATTTAAAATTCCGCGAGGCAGCATACTCCTGGATAGCCCTTTTAAGCTCACCTTCTTCTAAGGGGATAAATTTATTAAATAGCGGCAAAATCAAAACAGGTGATACAAAGGTGAGGAATAATTGAAATAAAGTTATCGCTGCCCAACAATAAAGCCAGCCAAAAATTCCTGCTACAGTAAAAAACCATATGATAAAAGCAAGTACTATCGCGCCAATAATCGCCCCTATAAACCACCCTTTTAAAATATCAGCAATAAAAGTTTTAACTGTTGTTTTATTAAACCCGTATTTCTCTTCAATAACAAAAGTATGGTAAGCAGAAAATGGGATGGCTAAGGCTTGTGAGGAAAACATTAAAATCCCGGCAAAAAACAAGCCGGTGAGAATGCTCCCCTGGCTAAAACTCCTTGCCAGTTTATCCACAAAATTAAACCCTCCAATAAGAATAAAAGCTACCGTAACTACAGTAAAAACCGCGCCTTGGGTAAGTTTAAAACGGGTATTTTCCTTCAAATAATCCTGTGATTGCTTATACTTATCCACGAGGATAGGCCCTCCTAATACCTTTGAAGGAGGGGCCTTACCAGCGTCATAAAAATTAGCAAATTCTTTTGGCAATATCGGAGATATTCGCTTTAGATTCAATCCCTCTACGATAAGTTCCAAAAAATACCCTCCAGCCAAAATTGCCAAAATAATTACTAAGTAAATATTCATTGCGTAAAATATTCTTTAGGGCGATTAAAATAACCGAATAAAAGCCGAGGAAATTCTTCCTTTAGAATCTTTATCATCTCTAAAATGCCCACTATTTTACCATTACTAGGAGGCATATGGTAATTATAAAATTCAGAGGGAATGCTTAGATTGCGCATCTGGATCATATCCAAATTTGTCTTTTTAATTAATCTAATCAGCGCTGCTATTTCTTTTTCTGAATCAGTAATCCCTGGGAAAACAAACAAATTTATAGAGACAAATAGCCCTAAATCTTTAGATAATTTTATAGATTTAATCACATCCTTAAATTGATAATCTTGAGGGCGAAAATAAGCATTATAATAGTCTTTCTGAACGCTATTTAAGCTTATACGAATACTGTCTAGGCCTGCCTGAGCCAGCCTCTTCACATAAAAAGGCGAGAAGCCATTGGTATTTAGGTTAATTGTCCCTCGGGAAGTCCTCATTCTTAATATCCGAATGGTTTCCTCTAAAGTTTCCACTTGAAGCAAGGGTTCTCCTTCACAGCCCTGGCCAAAGCTTACTACTGCCTCAGGAGCATTCCTAAGATGAGGCAAAGCTATCTGGACAATTTCTGACGGCGTAGGAACGAACCTAATCCGCTCATGCGATGCTTGCGGGCAACCTGAATGCTGTCGAGATATACAGCCAATACACTTTGAGTTGCAGACAGGAGAAGTCGGTAATGGTATCTCCCATCTCTGCAGAAAAAGATTCATTGCCGCAAAGCAGCGATAGTTAAGCGCGCAGTTAGAAAGATGCCTAATGAGACGATTGTGGGGAAATTTTTTAAGCCTTTCTTTTATGTTGGATGCGACTTTTTGATCGTTAAAATAACAAAGCCTCCAATGAGTGCTCTTGTCAATACGAACAGCAGCAGCCCAAAACTTACCATTCTGCCAACCTACTGCCGTATATGGCCATAAAGGGAGGAGTGGCGTCTCATCCACGGGGATAGACCCTCCTAATACCTTTGAAGGAGGGGTCTTATCCATAGCCTTTATCGCCGGAAGCAATAAACGTGTATAACCGGGGGTCAGGAAGGCAGAAACAGGAAAAACTCCTCCGATGCGGCAGTTAATCCTATATTCCGTGAGCGTTTCATATCTATTTTCTTGGCTATTCCAACCTACGCTTTTATATCCGGGCATAAAAAACAATCTACTTCTTGAAGGAAGCGGGATAAGCTCTTCCGGTTGTGGCAGGCGGTAGACACCCCTTTGCTGGCCAACCATTCTCAAATAAGGATGGTTAAAAATTCTCCCTTTTGTATCGGCAAGCAGCATAAAGGGAAACTGTTTAGCCATATAGACCTAGGCACTTGGTAATAAATTCACTCTTAGTTATATCGAATGAGGGATAGACTGCTTCGGTGTCAGCAAAATCACCATTTAGATACATAAATGCTTCCTCGGGCTGCCTTTCTTCAATATCAATGCTCTCAATATCAATATCTCTAGGGTATTGAGTTAAAGGATAAAAAGGAATATTAAAATATTTAGCTAATCTAGCCAAAGAATAAGTACCAATTTTATTGGCAATATCTCCTTTAGTCGTTGCCCTGTCTGCTCCGGTTACCACACAATTAACCTTACCTTCTTTCATTAAACTCGCGGCCTGATTGTCACAAATTAATCCGCAAGGGATATTATTTTTTCTTAACTCCCAGAAGGTAAGCCTTGTTCCCTGCAGATATGGCCTTGTTTCACAAACTACGAAAAACACCTCTTTGCCGATATTCTTTAATTCTTCGTATAGGTAAATTAGTTCTCCATTAACATTGCAGATAGTTAAAATATTTGCCGGGTTAGGTAAAATTCCTGCCAACCTCCTAGCCCGTCCTCTTCTTGCCTGATCAAATCCATAAACAAACCTGCTTACTACTTCTTTAACATCAATACATTTGCTCGTCTCTGCCCTTAAAATCTCTCCCAGCATCAAAAAATCAAATGTCGGCCTCCTCTGCTTAAACTCCTGAGCTATTTCCTGAAAAGAAATACTTTCCGCCCATAATTGGCAGGAATAAAAAAATAAAAGAACCTGCCCCAAAGATCGCGTCTTCATTTCTTCTAAAACTAATAGAGCTTCTTCTAAATTACTTACTTCTATATATTCCTCACAAAAAGGAATCTTTGTCTCATCTAAAACTAAAATCTTATCATTCTTTAACCTTACCGGCGATATTAGAGGGCTAACCATTTTAATAACTATTTGTGTTTACTAAACCGTAAAAAACAACCAAGTATGCTCCCCAGAAAATTAAAAAATATATCTCCTAATTCAAAAACACGATAGGGAAGGAAAAATTGGATAAATTCCAAAAGTAATCCCAGCGAAAAAGCATAAGAAAAACTAAAAAAATAAATCCGCGTTTTCCCCTGAAGCCTTAAGGTATTTACCACGATAAAAGAAAGTAAACAATAAATTAAAAGATGAACTATTTTATCGAAAAAGGGGAAAGTAATTTGAGGAAGATTTTTTGAAGGAAAAAGGGAAAAAAAAGAAATAAAGAGGCTGTAAGTATAGATAGTAAACCACGAAAAAAAATACGGCACAAATTTTCGAAAGCCAAGCGATGCCCGGTTAACAATCAAAACAAACCTCCTTCTTCTTTGGTTGCTATTCTACCTCTATTTAAAGAAAATTCAACACCTCCTCTGCCTCATTTTCATACTGCATTAGAGAGTTTACAATTAGAGGAAAAGGGGTAAAATGTCTTCTGTGTTAAAGGGTTATTTGAAGGCAGCAAAAAACATTTTTTTTCCTTCCCTATGCTTCTCCTGTGAGAAAAAAATCTCTGGAGAATATCTCTGCCCAAAATGTAAAGAAAAAATAGAATTCCTTCATCCCCCCTTATGCCGCTTCTGCTCTAACCCTATAAATCCAGCCCCTGCGCGCAGGGGCTGGATAAATAATAATGAAGTTGGCCGATGCGAAGAATGTTTAGGAAAACCTCTCACCTACCAGCGCGTTATCTGCGTTACCGCCTATAAAGAACCCTTAGTAGGCCTTATTCATCTTTTTAAATATAAAAACTACGACTACCTCGCAGGACCCCTCTCTCTGCTGATGGCAAACTATCTAACAACGATAGAGCTTAATCTTTCAGGCTACCACTTTATTGTTCCTGTACCCATACATCCTTATACGCTAAAGACGAGAGGATACAACCAAACTGCCTTGCTAGGAAAAAATTTAGCAAATTATTTTAAAATACCCTTCAGAGATGATATAATTGTTGAAAGAATTTACAAAAAATCACAAACAAACTTAAATAAACAAGAAAGAGAAAAAAATATTAAAGGGGTATTTACGGCGAAAAAGAATTTAAAAGATAGAAGAATTATTCTCATTGATGACATATTTACTACCGGCGCTACACTCAGAGAGTGTGCTTCTGTGCTAAAAAATAATGGGGCTTCTAACATTACGGCTATAACTCTATCTAAGACGCCGGAACACCACAACGCTAATTAACGTAAACCCCGTTAGAGGACGAGGTTCTCTAACGGGGTAAATATTATTCGCGTATAGCTGCATCTAAAAAATGAGGCTTTTAAGAAACTACATTTTAAAGGATTTTTTCTCTGCCTTTACCTTCTCCCTGGCAATCTTTAGCATGGTAATGCTTCTTGGCAATCTGATGAAAATATCAGATATGATAATTAGAAAAGGTGTGGATATCGTTGATGCTCTAAAAATATTTTCTTTCTTTATTCCCTATCTTTTAGGTTTTACTCTGCCTCTATCTTTTCTCTTAGCTGTGCTTCTAACTATGGGGAGGCTGATTGCTGATAATGAAATCACGGCCATAAATACGGCGGGAATTTCTCTTTTTAAAATTCTGGGGATCTTTTTAATCCTGGGTACAATCTTTTCTCTCTTTCTTTTCATCCTCAACGACCAGGTAATTCCTGATTTCCATTACCGCTATTACAGCCAGATAAAAAATATTTACTCCAAAAATATTACTGCCCTTATCGAGCCAAGGATGTTTTTGGAACAATTCAGGAACCACATCATCTATGTTTCAGATAAAAATGGAAATAAATTAAAAAATGTCTTTATCTATGAACTGGGTGAGAAAAAGAAAGTAAATAAGATAACTTTTGCTAAAAGAGGGGAATTCATCGCGGATAATAATATTTTAAAGCTGAAATTGGAAGATGTCTTTTATCATGAAATTGATTCTAAAGATAAAAAAGATTTTCGGGGGACCTTCGAAGTATTTTTTAAAGATATTCCCATGGAAGAAAAAAAATCAGTGAGAGTAGAGAAAAAACCTTCCGATATGAGACTAAAAGAACTTAGAGAAAAGATAAAGTATTTAAAAAAAATGGGCATTGACCCTGTAAAATTAATCGGAGAATTCCATAAAAGGATAAGTTTCTCCTTTTCTATTATTACCTTCGCCATTTTAGGATTCGGCGCCTCTTTGGCGATAAAACACCGGGAAAAATCTATAAACTTTGGTATTGCTTTTTTAGCTGCCGGCGCTTATTATCTCCTGTTTATACTAGGCGAGGCGCTCCTGGAATATCATATAATTCTTCCTTTTTTAGGGATGTGGTTTCCTAACATAGCTGTCATCTCAACAGGAGGATATTTTCTTTACAGAAATGCGCATTCTAGATAGGTATATCCTAAAAAACACAATCTACGGCTATCTTTTTATTCTTTCGGTATTTATCGGCCTTTATTTTATTATAGATATTTTCTCAAGCCTCTCTGATATTTTAAAAGCAAAACCTCAGGCAGCCATCCTCCTCGACTACTACTTTTCCATGCTTCCTTTAATATACTTACGAGTCAGCCCTTTTGCTCTTCTTATAAGCGTACTTTATGCCTTAGGAGAGTTAAATAAAAACAATGAAATTATAAGCATACGTGCCTTAGGGATAAGTGCTTTGAGGGTGATCTTGCCAATAGTATTCTTTTGCCTTATTCTTTCTTTTCTTTCTTTATATCTTCAAGAAAAAGTATTAGTGAACTCACAAAAAAAAGTTGAAGATATAAAAATCCAATTTATAAAAAGTGACGGGTTTGGTTCAGATGAAAAAAATTTCGCTTTCTCTTGGGAAAATATGATTTTCTTCGCTAGAGAATTCTCCCCTAAAACAAAAACCTTAGAGGGAGTTACAATTTTCAAGGAAGACACAGATGGAAACATTAAAAAGAAATCAATTTGTAAAAGTATTGTCTATGAAAATGGAAAGTGGGTAGGTTCAGATGTTATCGAATATAAGCTTAATGACAAAGGGAGCATAATCGGAGAACCCCTGCTTTGGAAAAAGAAAGATATCCAGCTAGAAGAAAAACCTCAGGAGCTGATATTTAGAAAAAGCGCCTTTCTTGCCTTCGCTTCTTTGAAAAATTTAAAACGGGAAATAAGGCGCCTCAAGAATATAAAAGCCCATAATTTATTATCTAATTTAATTATTGATTATCACCGCAAACTCACTGATCCTTTTTCTCATCTTTTTCTTATTATAGGAATTCTTCCTCTTGCCTTAGAGATTAAAAAAAGACGGGCAGGCCTTTCTTCTTTAGGGATAGGGTTTATCTTCGGTTTTATTTACTATTGCCTTAATTCTTTCACCATCGCCTTAGGAAAAACAGGTGTGATTTTACCTATATTTGGCGCCTGGCTTGCTCCCTTATTTTTCTTAACCGTGGGCTTAACCGGCCTTTTCCTCATTCGATAAAAGAAATAATTGCGCCTCTCTTATATTTTTACGCGGTATTTTTTGAGGGCGGCCTGGGAATCTTTTTGAATTGCCTTTTCTTTAAGCTTTCTTCTTTTGTCGTAAATTTTTCTCCCCTTTGCTAACCCCAGCTCTACCTTGGCAAAGCCTCTAACGTTGAAGTAAACTTTTAACGGGATGAGAGTAAGCCCTCGTTGAGCAGTAATTCCCAATAATCTTTTTATTTCTTTTTTATGAAGAAGCAGTTTCCTTATTCTTTTAGGCTTTGGCTTAAAAGAACAACTTTTTTCAAATTCAGAAATGTGCATATTATAAAGAAACGCTTGCTCTCCTTCTATGCGGGCAAAGCTCTCCTCCAGAGAACAACCCTTAGCGCGCAAGGATTTAACTTCATTCCCTTTTAGTTCTATTCCTGCTTCGCATGTTTCCGCGACTTGATAGTTTCTTCTTGCTTTTCTATTTGTAGCAACTGCCTTCATTTTATCAAAAAGTAAAACTGGAGAATTTTAAATATAGCCCTAACCACAGAGGAATAGTAAAAATGCTTAAAAGATGAGTAAGGAGCACTCCTTGAGAAACAAATTCGCTATCTGCTTTTCTTAAACTTGCTATTATTGGCAAAGAAACTGCTGATGGCATTGCAGCCTGCAAAATGATGAAAAGCCCTAAAAGAGAGAATATTTTAAGCTTTACTACCACTAATAAAAATATGCAGGGTAAAGCCATCAACTTGAGAAAGCTTGCTCCTCCAATGATAAATAGCCTCTTATACAATCCACTAAGGCTAATCTGCGCTAACCAGCAGCCCAAAATTATCATCGAAAGGACAAAACTAGTATCTCCAATCATTTTTATGGGGACCAGAATTAGTGACGGAACAAATCTAGCGGTATTGGTATAAACAAATGATAGCGCGAGAACGGTGCTAATTACCGGAGAAGTAAAAATAGATTTAAACTTGAAGCTTTCGCCTTTCTTTTTGAAAATAAAAAAACTTCCCACCGACCACATAATCACATTATATCCCAAAATATAGAGAAAAATATAATTAAGGAATTCCTCTCTTTGGCTTGCGGAAAAGAGAAAAAAAGCAAGGTTTATTGGTAAATATCCACCATTTTGAAAGCTTACCAAACTAATAAATTCTCCTCTAAATTTATTTTTTCTTTTAAAAGAAAAAATAAACGCTAAAAGAAAACCCATAAAAAATATGAGAATGCTTAAAAGAATGAAAAATCCCAAACTCAAGCGCTGTCCGGGTAAGAAATTTTCTATTAGATGAGAAAATATTAAAGAAGGGATAGTAAAATTGATTACAAAGGAAGTTAAGAAGTCTAGCACTTCTTTTTTGATAGATTTTTTCTTATAAAGATAAAACCCGAGAAAAGTAATCAAAAAAAGCCTTATCACTGCTAACGACACTACGTTCATAGCATAAATTATAACATAGGGCATTTAGTTGATAAAGATAATAAAATAATTCCGAAGTGGGAGATAATTTGGTATAATTAGATTTATGTATTAATTTGCCCTCGTGGCGGAATTGGCAGACGCACTAGCTTCAGGAGCTAGTTCCTGTAAGGGAGTGGAGGTTCAAATCCTCTCGAGGGCAGATATTGCTACCATTGATTCGGAGTAAATCGCCAGTGAATACCGTTATAGAAAGGATAGAAAAATCATACCCTAGCGAGCACAAGCAGATTAAAATTCAAAAGTGCAATTCAAAATTTACAATTATTAAGAGCCTCGATAACTTTTGACTTTTGGATTGAAATTTTGACTTTTAATTTTTGAATTTTGAATTATTAGAAATAATTCAAGTGGATATTTACGCCTTGGAGAGGTGGCAGAGTCAGGTTGAATGCGTCCGATTCGAAATCGGATGTCCACTTAATACGTGGATCGGGAGTTCGAATCTCCCCCTCTCCGGGTATTCATTCAAATGAAGATAAAAAATAAAATATTCGCTAAAATTAGCAGCCCTAAGGCAATTATATTAATAGTAATTCTTACTTCTCTTGTATATGCTAATTCTCTTAAAAATTCATTCGTCCGGGATGATTATGTTGTTATAGTAAATAATGACTTTGTTAAATCATGGAAGAATTTTCCTCTTATTTTTACTAAAGATTATCTAACCTCAATCTCCGAGATAAAACATTTCGGAACTCGCGATATAGGTTCGGGAGAAACAACATATCGGCCTGTAGTTACTATTTCTTATTTTATTGATTATTCTCTTTGGAAACTCAATCCCTTCGGGTATCACCTCACCAATCTTCTTCTACATATATTTAACGCAATATTGCTCTATGTATTCATAAATTTGATAGCGAAGAACAAAAAGATAGCCTTGTTGACTTCATTGTTATTTACCCTGCACCCGGCTAATTCCGAAGCAGTAAATGGTATAGCATTTAGAGAAGATTTGTTAGCTTTTTTATTTTTCATATCCTCCTTTATCCTTTTTATTAAATTAACTGATTACGCAGGCAGAAAGAAAGTTCTTTGTTATATTGGCTCACTTGTTTTATTTTTATTGGCTTTGTTTTCTAAGGAAATGGCGCTGGTTTTACCTATCTTGTTTATTCTATACGATTATTCTTTCTCCTTTGGAGAAAAGACAAAAAATACCTTCCGCTCTTTTAGATTTGGCTATGCGGGTTATTTTTTTGCTGCTCTTCTATATTTATGGATTTGGAAATTAATTAAAGGCGATATTGGAGAATTTTTTATAGCATACCCTTATCCCGGAGGTAATTTTTATACAAATCTTCTTACTATGTCAGGAGTGTTCGTCACTTATATCCAATGGCTGTTTCTGCCGATTAATGTACACCCTGCTGTATCTGATGATCCTTCTTTTATTTTTTCTTCGTTTTTTAACCCCAGGGCATTACTCTGCGTAGGAGTAATAATATTCTCTCTTGCCCTGGCTATAAAAATACATAGACGCTCAAAGAAAATTTCCTTCTTCCTTCTTTGGTTTTTTATAACTCTCCTGCCTGTATCTAATATATTTCCCATATCCAACTTAATGGCCAGCAGATATTTATATATCCCTTCGGTAGGTTTTTGTTTTTTAATTGCCTATTTATTATTTAAATTATCTAAGCTAAAAGTCCTCTTTGCTTCCTTGGGCGCTTTGCGAAAAGCAGCAAAAAATACAGCGATAGTGCTTCTTGGTGTTTATTCTATTTTTACTATAACACAAAATTCTATCTGGCGAAATGATATTATATTATGGTCAACAATAGTAGAATTCTATCCTTCTAATGCTTTTGCTCGTACTAGCTTGGGAGAGTGTTTCGGAAAAAAGGGATTATTAAAAGAAGCGGCCAAGGAATACAGAATAGCGATAAGCTTAAACCCGCATTATTCTCCAGCCCACCGCGCCTTGGGAATTTATTATTACGAGAAAGGGATGTTGGAAGAATCAATTAAAGAGTTTGAGAAAACGATAGAGTTAAACCCCAATTCACCATCAGCACACACTAATCTTGGAGCTTCTTTAGGGAATAAAGGCTTATACCCAAAAGCCATAGGCTGCTTTAAGAAAGCAATAAATATCGACTCAGGATATACATCTGCATATAATAATTTGGGAGTAACTTATGCCAGAATGAAGAAATGGAGTGACGCAAAAAACGCATGGGAAAAAGTACTAAAAATAAAGCCTCATGACAAGAATGCGCAGGATAGCTTAGAAAAGCTAAAACGATTAGGTTATTATAATGAGTAGATATATATATTTATCTATTTTGTGTTTACTTCTCATAATTTTCCTCCCAACCCCCCGATCCTCTCAAATCTCATCAAAAAGCGAAATTAAACTTAACCTTAGCAAAGAAAAGATTACAGAAAGCCCTTACCTTTCTATCTTTCTTATTTTAGGGTTAGCTTATCTAACTCTGTTTATTGCCGGCATAGGAAATCTTACCTTCTTTATTGGAAGGAAAATTCGCAAACAACCTCTCATTGCCTTCAGAGAAGAAGAAAAAAAATTTCCTCTGTCTAGTGACAAAACAGCTAAGCTTTTCTTCCTTATTACTTTCTTTGTTTTGCTGAGTTTTGTTCTTGGAAATCTTACCTACACATTTTGGAAAAAAGCAGATTTTATGATTCCCATCATCAATAATCTTATCTTGGAGGCGGCAGTGGCAATTGTAATCTTAAAATATCTTAAGAGAAGTTTAAATTTTTCGCCTAAATTACAACTTCTCTCTTTGCTGAAGGTCTATACAGCAATGCTGCCTCTTATATTAGTCTCTTTATTGATAAATAATTTTCTTTTAGAAAAAATGAGTGTCAAGCCAACGCTTAATCCGGCAATAGAATTATTCTTTCTCTCCAAAAGCAAAACCTTAAGCCTTGTCCTCGCTTGTCAGGTTATTTTCTTAGGCCCGGTAGCAGAAGAATTACTTTTTAGAGGCTTTATCTATAAAATAGCAAGGAAGAAGTTTTCCTTTAGATGCTCTTGCTTATTAGTTTCTCTCCTATTCGCCCTTATTCACAGAGTCCCTCACAATATTCTCCCTCTTTTTATAATAAGTTTGGCCTTATGCTATCTTTATGAAAAAACACAAAACATATTAGTCCCGATTATCTTTCATTCTCTTCATAATTCCATAAGCTTTACTTTTCTTATCGCGATAAAAAGCCTAATTTAATTAATATAATCATCAACGCATAGAGGAAGGTGTAAGGTTTGTTTTATATGCCTTATCCTTTGAGCAGTATAGGGGTGGGTTCTAAAATAGACAAGGGGATTAAGTGTTTTTTTATCTTCCTGATAAAGTTTCTCTAAAGCTTCTATCCCTGCTTTAGGGTTAAAGGCAGCCTGCTTACAATATTTAACTGCCAGCTCATCGGCAGTAAGCTCATCTTCCCGGGAATATCCTGACATAATTTGGGCAAGGGCAAGGGCAAGCCCTTGAGAGAATTGAGGGCCGGAAGGCGCTTTCATAGAGGCAAGGATTAAAAAATTATATCCCAGAGCTGCCTGAAGCCTCTTTATCCCATGACGGCAGGCAATATGGCTTATCTCATGGGCAAGGACAAAAGCAAGCTCATCGTCATTACCCAATAAATCCAGGAGCCCTTTGTAGATATACACATACCCTCCGGGAATGCTAAAAGCGTTTTTTTTCTCATCATCAATTACATAAAAGTAATAACTAATTTCTTTGCGGCTACAAACTCCTGCAATCTTTTCTCCTATACGCTTAATCCTTTGAATATAATAAGGGTTAGCGGAAATTTTAAATTCCGAGGCAATTTTTTTAGCAACGTTTTCTCCCAAGGTAACTTCTTTTTCCGTAGAATAAAGGAAAATATCCTGCTTATGAGTAGCTACGTTATACTCAGTGGTAATGCAACCACAAAATAGTATATAGTATATAGTGTATAGCGTATAGCGTGGCACTATCTTATGTAAAAAAATCACTTTTAGTGAAAAGAGAGGTTAAGGGGCAGTTTAATTTAGCTAGATTTTCTTTCGCTCCTTCGGCTCTATCCACAATAACAATAGCTTTTATTGGCCTTACTTTTTGTTTAGTTAAAACTTCTATTGTTTTGATGAGAGAGGACCCGCTGGTAGCAACATCGTCTACTAAAATGACTTTTTCGTAAGGAAGAAGCTCTCCCCCTTCAATTAATTTCTGCCGGCCGTGTTTTTTAGGGTTTTTTCTGACAATAAAGCCTCTAAGATTTTTTTTGTGGTTATAAGCAAACAGACAGGCTCCGCTGACAATTGGATCCGCCCCCAGAGTAGGGCCGCCGATAGCAGAGATGTCTTCTTTTTCAATAAGCCGCCAGATAATATGGGAGATTAAATATAAACCATGGGGAGTTAAACTCACTCTTCTTACGTCAATATAATAGCTGCTTACCTTGCCGCTAGAAAGCTTGACCTTCTCTTTGACCAAGGCATCCTGCTTAAGTAAAGAAAACAACTCCTTTTTCATACCATTAATCATTAGAGTCAGGCGCTGGACTCCCCAGTAAGTCCTGGGCTTGTTCTTCCTTGTTTAAAACTTCAAAAACAACACCTAAATAATTTTCATAAAGAACTTTAAAATGATCGGTATCTTCCTTAATTTGAGAAGATAAAGGGCTATCTTTCCTTACATATCCATAATTAACCTTGAATCTCTTTTTAAATGCTACATAAGGATTGCTTATATGTCCTCTTTTTAGGTGCGTATAAATACTATATTCTTTGGGATAACGATAATACATATAAATGGGGTCAAGTACAACAAAATAATTATTCTTTGGGTTTAAACAGATAAAATAAGGCGAATCGCTCCAATAAGCGTGATAAATTGTTTCACCGGGAGGAATATGTTTCTTCATCCAGCTGGCAATATCTTCATAATGAATGTTAACCATAATCTGGTCTTCCAGGTCTTCTCTAAAATACTTAAGACCATAAAAGCTAAATGCACAAATGCTAACTGCGTATAGAGCAATAAAGATATTAATTTTTCCTAAGACCTGCCGCCACTCTCTTTGGCCCAGCCAATCTTTTAAATAAGAGGCAAAAAAAATAAAAAATAAAACATTGGCTGTATACCAATATCTAACCCCGAAAAAAGAAAGGATTAAATAGACACTGCTGCAGCTCCACCATACCAGGGTAGCAAAACTTACTCTTATCCGGGAGAAAAACATCACCCACAAAACGATGTTAAAAGTAAGAAGCAGGGAGAAATTTTTTATAAAAATAACCTTGGTGGGAGAAGAATAAAGTTCCCGCCCAAAATCCAGACCTACTCCTGTGATGGAATAAATAGGTACTAACACGGCATTTAAGTGGAAAGAAATCAAATTGTTAGGAAAATTAGGGTGTAAAAAGCAGCCGAGAGCGCAGCCAAAAATTGCCAGATAAACATTCTTTAAGAAAAATTCTCTATTGACGATGTATCTTAGAATTTCGCAGATAAAAGCAAGTACGATAATTGTAAAAAAAGATATGTGGGCAAGGGAATAAAGCAGAGATAAAAGAAACAATTTAGCCGGTTTTTTATTTATAAGGAAATATATACCTAAAATAGTGAAAACATTTCCTAAAGTAGCCGGCCTTAAGTATATAAAATATATAGCGAAGCTTTGGGTCGACAAAAGAAAAAATAGAAAAAGAGCGGCTAAAAAAGAAGGGAGGTATTTTTTTAGAAGAAAAACATATACAAGAGCGAATAGAAGATTATAGAAAATAACGGCAAGTTTTCCTGCTAAAATTATATTGTCAGAAAAAAATAAAAAAGGGATAATGAAAATATGGAATAAAAACTCTTTATCGGAAAAAAATTCTTTAAATGTGGAAAATTGAGTCCATCTAAAATTGTAATCAGGGCCAAAATCCTTTATAAAACTGGCGGCAGCAACATGATAGTAGCCGTCCACGCCAAACAAAACCGGGGAAACAAACTGAACAAAAATAAAATATAAAATGAAGAAAAGAAAAACAATAACCAGCGTGAGATTAGATAATCTTCGTTCTTTTACACTTAACATAGAAGTAAATATTCAATAAACTGCCTTTAATTCAAAAACTAAAATTCACGCTGAAGCTAAGGGCTTTTGCGTCAAAAAACTGGCCTTCTAAATTAAGCCAGAACTTTTCTTTTAAAGGGAAATCGAAACCAACAACGAGGCCAATCGATTTTGTTAAATCAGACATTCTTCTCTTGCGCCTATCCCCTTGCCAATGTATATAATCAACTCTTGACCATTCTACCCCAGCATAAGGAGTAATCAGAGGAAACTCATAAGAGGCTAAAAAACTAACCTGCCAATCATCCAAAATCGCCTTATTCTCCTCCTGTAAGCGCGCTTTCCTGGGGTGCACGCTTATGTGTTGGAAGCCAAAAACCGCCTGGACCTTCTTTTTATTATAAACTTTCAGGCGAAGGCCGTAACCACCGCTAAAGGCAGTCGGGTAATCAATTTCATCACTGCCGAAAGGATGCTGTTTTATGTAACCGGCGCCGACCTTTAAATCTAGGGATAACCAATCAAAGATTCCATAGGATACCAGTAAGAAATTTTGCAAACTTCTTAAGCTACCATATCCATCTTCTAAATCCCTTTTAAAAATGGTGTAGCTTCCAACTCCCCCAAAAAATTCTTTCTCCTTAGGCATCTTTGTGCCATAGCAAGGAGCGGAGTAGGAAGAAAAAGATAAAAAAAGAAAAAAAGTAAAAAGCAAAAGCACCTTGTGTGTTTTAATCTTCACGCATAAATTATACCAGAAACTCTGTTGTTTACAAAAATTAATTTTGATTTTTCGAGAAAAGGAGGGAAACTCAGCGGTTAGTTCAGTGAGTAGCCAGGCACACTAATCGTAGTTTCCGCAGTGGCTTCGGGGTTATTGCGCATGTGTTTTGGCTTCCAAGGATCATAACGAAGAGTTACTTTGATAGTGACACTTACGGGAATACCAGTAACAGGGGGGTCTCTATTGATAGTAAAATTAAACCCTCCACCATCAGCTAAGGGGCGGGCTCTGCGGGTTAAGATTTCATGTCGGCCCGGTCCTCCATCGTCACCAGCACGGTGATTATGGCGAGCATTGGGGCACATAAAAATTACCTCCTCCCCGCCACCAGCGACACTCTGTTGAGCATAGCCAATAGGAATGTCGAGATTGCTAGGATTGGCAGGATTCCACGGATCAGAACGATCAATATCCAAGATACCATTTGGATTTGGATTTGGATGAGTATCTTGAAAAATATAAAACATTGGCTCATTGTAAGGAGCAGGAGTAATACCTTGGCCTATAGCAGGATTACTAATATCTCCTATCCCGCTAACCGCTCTTTTTGCAATATGCTCTAAGACAAAAACCGCCTCATTTAGCACTTGAGCTTTTCTTCGAGAGGAACGCAAGAATTCTCTACTGGCAACATCAAAGGCAGTTACCCCTAAAATAATTACCCCTAAAAGAGCAAGGGCAAGGATAAGTTCAATTAAAGTAAATGATTTTTTCATTGCCGGCAGCTGAAAACCAATTTATAATTTTGGTTTGTCATTTTAACTTTTGCATTTTGCTTTTTGAATTTACTGGAGTTTACCAGTCAAAAATTTTGGGGAAACTCCAGTTATATATCAGGGTAAGCTATATTTGCCCATACCTGGCGGTAATCTCTACCCGGAAGGCTGTTTACCGCATAATTTCCTGAGTAGTTTATAATACCTACAGTAGGAGTATTAGTAGAAAATCCTATCTCAGTTAAATTATGAAATGCGGGCGTGGCATTAAGAGGAGTGCCGGCAACATCCCAATTATCCTCTCTTACTTCACTATATAATCTATTCAACACATCCCGGGCTAAATTAACACTAACCAGACGCTTATTGGCCCGCCTTGTGTATTTTCTTACTGAAACAAAAGAAGCAAGTAGACCACTAAATACAAGGGCTAAAATTAAAGTTCCCGTAAGTATCTCTATGAAAGTTATAGTCTTTTTCATTGTAAAACTTCTCTTAACCTCAAGGGCAACAGGGACTTACCTTAGTGCTTACCTCAGCACTTGCTGCATTGATGTACCAACAATCTGCCGTTCCTATATCTACACCTTGAGCTTGAACACAGAAATCATTAACATCAGCGCCGCTTGCTGAATAAGCCCAGCTGCCGGAGGGAAGATTTAATCTTAAGATATTGCTGCAATCAAAAGCACTAGTACAATTTACATAACTCCCTGTTTCTTCACGATATACTTTCTCTGCCTGCTGAACCAGCATTAACATTCCCTGAGCATCTCTATCTTTTGCTTTTCGCACTGCTTTTCTATAAATAGGCACAGCTAAAGAAACTAAAATAGAAATAATCACAACTACCACCACTAACTCAAGAAGTGTAAACCCCGTTAGAGAAAGCTTGCCTTTAGGCAAGCGTCTAATCTCTAACGGGGTGAATCTTGTTATTTTCATTTATTACATCTTAGGAGGGCACTCGCCCGAGGTGGGGGTACAAATTACCGTACCATTTACATCAATGCTCAGTTCATAGCCATATTTGCCTACCTTGTAGTCACCACGATCAACACTTCCTAAAAGACCGGTAGTATAATCTGCGGCGGTTAAATCTATACTATTATCATCAAAATACCTTAAATCAGTATGCTCTACATCTAAATTGCCCATATCCAGGCTAACCCTTCCCCATTCGCTATAATAAACCAATTGTGCCCGCCGGATATCCCCTAATATGTTTATCCCTTCGGCAGCGCGGCTGCGTTCTGTCCATTGAGTATAATTAGCATAACCTATGGACACCAAAATTGCCAAAATAACTACAACAACAATCATTTCGATAAGTGTAAACCCGGAAATTTTTCTCATTTTAATACCATAAAAAAAATCCTCCTCCCCCTACATAAGGGAAAGGAGGATTTTTTACCTCAAACATCAAACTCATAACTCATCCACACAGTTTTTCCAGCTTGTCTGATTCAAAGTTCCTGTATGGTCTAACGTTATGTAGTTGTTCACGCCCTTACACGGACCTAAGCTCCTGGTTGCTGTGAATGTAAAGGTGTTTGCCGGAAGACCTGACATGGTATATGCCCAGTTCTCATTTAGAAGGGTGACTTCTAACTCTGTCTGCATATCACTGTTAATATCCGTCCCGGTACCATTCATAAGATACTGCTGGTTCACGACAAAATAAAGCTTCTCTCCCCCAGCGAGATGGCCCAGAGTTGAAAAAGCTTCTCCTCCTCTTGCTCTTTCCATAGCCTTGCGGTATTGCGGCAAGCCGATAGCGACTAAAATACCAATGATGATTATTACAACGATCAATTCAATAAGAGTAAAACCTTTCTTCATCTTATATCACCTCCTTTTTTTTAGATTTTTAAATAGTAGTTTTATAAAAAACTCCTATTTAAAGTATACAACATTTAATGTCTTTTGTCAACTCTAAATTTGACACCAAAATTGACACAAAATTTGACATTTCCTACGATTTAATTACCCTAAAGTAGTCATTTGAAATAACGGCAAAAAGATAGCTAATACCATTACTCCTATAACCACCCCCATAACCATAATCAATATTGGCTCAAAAGCAGCAACAAATCTCTCAATACGCGTAGCTAATTCTTTACGGTAATATATGGTTATCTTTCTAAATATTTCCGGCATTGTCCCTGTCTCTTCCCCCACCCTTGTCAACTCTACCAGTAAAGAGGGCATTATCGGCAATTTACTTAATTCAGCAGATAAAGAAGAGCCCTCTCTCACCTTTTCTTTAACAATAGTGAGGGGTTTTTTCAAATAAAAATTACTCACCCCTCTGGCGGCAATTTCCAAGGTAGAAACTAAAGGAAGGCCGCTATCCAGGAGGATATACATTATTGAAGTGAAATTCTCCAGGCAAGATGCAATAACAAAACTGCCTACAACAGGCAATTTTAAACTTAACCCATCCAAAATTTTCTTTGATTCAGGCCGCTTTTTCCAAAAAGAAAAAGCGGTAAAGAAAAGAAACGTCCCTACGACAATAAAAAGGAAATTTTTCTCCACAAATTCACTCGCGTCAAACAGGACTTGAGTAATAAATGGGAGCTCTATCTCCAATTCATCAAAAATTTTGGTAAATGTGGGAAGAATAACTTTAAAAAAGACACCCACCGCGAGGATAGCGGCAATAGTAAGAATAATAGGGTAAACAAGAGCGTTTTTTATCTTCCTCTGGAATTCTAGTTTCGTCTCTAAGTAGCTGGCAAGCTTATCTAACACAAAAGGGAGATTCCCCGATACTTCTCCTACTTCAAGAATCACCTGCCAAAGAGAGAAAAATATTTTAGGATATTTGGCTGTTGCTTCGCTTAAAGATAAGCCGCCCTGCACTTTCTCCATACACTCCTTGAGAATTTTTTCCAGTTTACTGCTTTCTGTCTGAGCAGAGAGAATCTCGAGGCTCCTTAGGAGAGTAATCCCACTAGAAAGGGTTATTGAAAGATTACGCGCAAGCATACATAAATCATCAATTTTTACCGAGGACCGTTTTTTTCTCTTAACAGCTGAAGACCCTAAAGAATCTCCGGCTTTAATTTTTTCTTCTATAGAAACGATAAAAAGGCCTCTCGCCTTTAATTTAGCAATGAGCTCCTCTTTAGAGCCCACATCTTCTACATCTCGTAATGCCTTTCCTTCTTTTGTTTTTGCTAAATAATGATACTTAGGCATATTTTTATTTTACAGCGCTTAAGGCTAAACTTCACTCTCTTTAACCTATAGCTACAGAAAGAATTTCTTCCAAAGAAGTTGTTCCTTCTTCCACTCTTTTTAATCCACTTTCTAGGAGAGTCAATGTCCCTTTCTTTCTGGCTTTAGCCATAATCTCCCTGGCAGTTAAACCTTCCCCGATCGCTTCTTTAATTTCTTCATCAACAAGAATAATCTCCGTAATTACCGACCTTCCTTTGTAACCAATAAAATTACACTTTTCACACCCTCCTGCCCTATAAATAATCGGGGAAGTTAAAACCACCTCGGGAGGAATTTCCTCTTTTTTCACCTCTTTAGGCTGTTTACACAAAGGGCATAATTTTTTTATCAATCTTTGGGAAATGATTAAGCGTAAGCTATTAACAATAAGATAGCTGGGAATACCAATATCGATCAATCTGGGAACTGCTGAAGAAGCATCATTGGTGTGCAGAGTGGAAAAAACCAAGTGCCCGGTTAAAGCTGACCTTATACATATCTCGGCAGTTTCTAGGTCTCTTACTTCTCCTACTAAAATTATATCCGGGTCCTGCCTTAAAAAACATCGCAGAGCATTAGCAAAGGTTAAGCCAATATCAGCCTTTACCTGAACCTGATTTATTCCTTCTATCCGGTATTCCACAGGATCCTCAACCGTAAGAGTATTTCTCGTGGATGATTTCAATTCATTTAATGCCGCATAAAGAGTAGTTGATTTTCCGCTTCCTGTTGGGCCGGTAAGCAGCACAAGGCCGTAAGATGAAGAAACTCCTTTCCTAATAAGTTCTAACTCGTTAGGCAGGAACCCTAACTTACTTAATTCCAGAGGAATACGTGCCTTATCCAGAATTCTTAAAACAATTTTTTCTCCATAAATTGTAGGCAGAGCTGACACTCTTAAATCAATTAACCTATCTCCCATCTTCACCATAAATCCTCCATCTTGAGGAAGACGTTTCTCGGCAATATCCATGCGGGAAAGTATTTTTACCCTGGAAACAATCGGTAAATAGAGGGCGGTAGAAGGAGAAGGCATATCGTACAAAACTCCATCTATTCTATACCTTAAAGTGAACTTATCATGGTGGGGTTCAAGATGAATGTCCGAAGCGCCCTCCTCAATCCCCTGGCGAATAATTAAATCGACTAATTTTATTATCGGCGCTTCTTGCGCCTGAGCAATCAGCTTATCTAAACTTAAATCCGTCTCTTCCATGGAAATCTCTTTTATATCTCCCTCTACCTGTCCTGCTGCCTCCATCGCGTCACGGAAAAGTTTATCTTTTCCATAGAATGCCTCAATAGCTTCTAGAAGGTCTTCTTTGGTAGCTATCACCGGATTTATCTCACAACCAGCTAGTTTTTTAAGGTTATCTATAAGAATTAAATCCAAAGGATTAGCCACCACTACGGTTAAAGAATTTAGGCTGCGGGACAAAGGCAACACCCTGTTCCTTATGGCAAATTCATGAGGGATAAGTTCTTCTAAATTTTGATCTGAGGCCGGTTTTAATCTTCCTGAGGACAAAGAAATGTAGGGGAGAGATAACTGTTTACTTAAAGCAATGACTATTTGCTCTTCACTTATATAACCTAATTTAACTAAACATTCTCCTATCCTATCTCCTTCTTTTTTTTGTAAAGAAATAGCTTCATTAAGCTGTTCTTCGGTGATAATTCCTTCAACAATTAATATATCTCCTAATCTTTTATATTGCGGCATTATTTAAATTAGGTGGCTTAACAACGCATGAAAATACTATTTTAACTTAATTCTAACGCAGATTTTCGCAAATCTAACACAGATTCTCGCAGATAAAATTCCTTCAATCTGCGTAAATCCGCGTGTAATCTGCGTTCAAAAAGTAGTTCTTAAATTGGCTATTAACTGTATGATCTCTTTTATTGAGAAAATTTGTCAAGAGTAATCCCTATTGTTCTTCTCCGGAAAGGATTAATCTGTTCTCTCCGAAGGCGCATCTCCCTTTTCGCCAGCACTGTTCCTTCTTCCGCAATATGAGGAGTCAAAAATATAAGAAGCTCTCTATCATCATCCATACTATCCTTTCCTCTGAAAAATGCTCCCAGAAAAGGGATTTGGGAAAAAAAGGGAATCTTGGCTCTACTATCTGTCTCTTGATGTTTTATCAACCCGCCGATAAGAAGAGTTTGTCCGCTTTTTAATTTTACTAATGATTTTGTAGAAGCCTCTTCAATATTATTGAATTCATTACCAAGTTCGTCTGAAAAGCTGCTTGCTTTGGCAGTCTTTATTGAAGGCTCCAGAGAAATAGTAATTTCCTTAGTTTCTAAATTTACTATCGGTGTAACCTTTAAGCTAACGCCTGTCTCTGCCCTGTCAGCAGTAACCGTAGACGTTGTGGCTCCCCCTCCTTCGACAGTCTCTGTGTCTCTAATAGTGCCAACCACCTCATCAGTGGTGATACCAATTTCTGCTGCCTCTCCGGAAAGAGTTAAAATTTTTGGCCGGGCTAAAATTTTGGTAGTAGCCTCGGTATGCAGTAATTTTAACGCTGCCGTATAACTGGAAAAATCTATAGCCGCCGTTCTAAAAGGAGGAAGAATATGGCCTTGATTAAGATAAAATTTAGTAAAAATATCGCTAATAGTTCCGCTAAGACCGCTTGATGCATTACTCATCCCTAACTCATCAACAAACCTCCTAGATACATCCAATATTTCTACCTCAATCATTACCTTAGGGCAAGACACATCTAAAGCATTTATTAACTCTTCAATTTGAGAAAACTGAGAAGAAACATCCCTAATGACTAAAGAATTGGTTACCGGATCCTCCATAAGCTTACCATTGCTGCTCATCATATTTGCTACTACATCTTTAATCACCATGCCCTCTCCTCCTTTGCTTTTAATCGGAGAGTTGGTTACCCGGGCATTTTTTAGGTGATAAATCTTTGTTTCTATATCGGGATTGCCAGGCTCTTTAACCACAAAAATATTTGCCGCGGGGCGATAATCATAAGTTAAATTATTTATTTCAAAAATTATATCCATTGCTTCCTTTAATGGGGTATCTTGCATATATAAAGTTATCAGCTTGTCCCGAGCTTCCTCCGCGGCGACAAAATTAAGCCCGGTTTGGGTAGAAAACAGCTTTAAAACATCTACTAACTTTGCTCCTTCTAAATCCAAAGATATTGTTTTTTCCATACTGGCAAGAAGATAATCTCCGTAAATATCAATATCATCTCCAGGAAAACTTAAACCCACAGGAATTAACATAAGAAATAAAATTACCAAAATATTTTTTTTCATTTTACCTCCTCAATGAGTAGACGATTTATGGAGTCCGCAGGACTACATAAATCGTAGGGTAAATATTCACTGAACACCGTCCAAATTCTTTTGAATATCCAGTGAATATTCAGTGCAAATTGCAAATTGTAAATTGTAAAAGTTAGAATTAAACACTTGCACACAAAACTCATATCTCTTACCTTTGCATTTTTCACTT
>JAHJHM010000013.1 GCA_018823915.1 Candidatus Omnitrophota bacterium | reverse complement strand
CCTACTTCTCCCCAAGTTTATTCTTCATTTCACTGTCTTAATTTTGCATTTTTCATTTTTCACTTTGCAATTTGCAATAGAATGTACTTTACTGACTATTTACGTTCTTTCTTCAGCTATCAACTATAAACTATCCGCTATGAGCTCTCTTGGTCCTCATCCCCGGCGGTTATTTTCACCACTTCTTCTAAGCTAGTCAGGCCTTTTTCTACTTTTAGAATCCCGTCTTCCCTTAAAGTACGCATACCGAGCTTTCTAGTCTCTTTTTTAATTGTATGTTCATCGGCTCTTTCATTTACTAATTTTTTGATTTCTGGATATAAGTGTAAATATTCACCTAAGGCTACTCTTCCTTTATAGCCCTGGTGGAAGCAAAAACGGCAGCCTTTAGGTTTATAAATTACTGCTTCTTTTTTTATCTTATATTTTTCCTTTATTTCTTTGTCAATATCGTTGATCTCTTTGCATTTAGGGCACAGCCTTCTTGCTAATCTTTGAGCCAAGACTCCGATTAAAGTTGATGAGAGTAAAAATGGCTCTACTCCCATATTAATAAGGCGGGTAACCGAGCCTGCGGCAGTAGTTGTATGAAGAGTAGATAAAACCAGATGTCCGGTTAAGGCTGCTTTGATCGTAATATCCGCGGTGTCGAAATCACGGATCTCCCCCACCATTATTACGTCAGGGTCCTGCCTTAATATTGAACGTAAGGAAGAAGCAAAAGTTAAATTGACTTCGTAATTCACGTTAACCTGACTTACCCCTTCCAGTTGATACTCTATGGGATCTTCCACAGTAATAATATTTTTCCCCGGAGTATAGATGTGGCGCAAAATAGAATATAGACTGGTGGTTTTGCCGCAGCCGGTGGGGCCGCAAACAATAATCATTCCGTAACTGGATGCGCTGTCCTCTCTTAGTTTTTTAGTTAGGCCGTCTTCGAACCCTAAATGAATTAAATCTAATGCCCCTGACTCTTTATCCAATACCCTTAAGGCAATTTTTTCTCCCAACGGAGTTGGTAGAACAGACACCCTAAAATCAATATCTCTACCCAAAATATTCATCCGGAATCTTCCATCCTGGGGCAGCCTGTGCTCGGTAATATTTAAATTAGCAATGACTTTTATTCGCGAAATAACGTAGGTATGCGTATTTTTAGGAAAGTTTTGAACTTCCTTTAAAATACCGTCTATACGATAGCGAACCCGGGAATTACTGGTTGACGGCTCGATTAAAATATCGCTGGCTTTTTCTTCTACTGCTTTTTTTAAAATATAATCGGCTAGCTTTATTACCGGCGCTTCTTCTACAAAACGCAGGATTTCTTCGTCTTTTACTTCTTCTTTTTCCTGTTTAATAATTTTTAAAGGCGTGGGTTTTGAATCTTTAATTATTTCTTCGATAGCTGTAGTGAGAGACTCCTTATAATGAGTTCCGAATGCCTGCTTAAGTTCTGAAGGAAAAGCAATGACCGGCTGTATTTGGCAGCCGGTAAGCCTTTGTAAATCTTCAAAAATTACCACATTTAAGGGGTCGGCTACGGCTAAGGTCAGGATATTGCCGATTTTGCCTAAAGGCATAACCATATACTTTTTGGCAATATCCTGAGGAATAAGTTTTAATAGCTCATCCTGAATTTTAACATTTGAAACTTTTACCGCGGGAATGGATAAATAAGTAGAAAAAAATACCATTAAGTCTTTTTCGCTGACATACCCTAAACTTATAAGAAGCTCGCTTAAAGAGCCTCCTTTTTGAGAGCAAAGCTTACAGGCGTTATCGAGCTGTTCTCTATTTATCAATCCTTTACTTACTAAAAGACTGGTAAAATCCTTTTTTGGATTAACTTCCATTTTTGTAGTATTCTTTAATGGTATTTCTTATATCGGAAGCAGTGCTGACGAACGTCTGTATCTTTAAAGAAGTCAGGTCTTCTAAATCCTCTATTGCTTCGGCATTGAGCGGATTAGCCATGGCGATAGTTAAAGTATCACCGATTCTATCAACGGCGATAAAGCAATAGTGCTGGGCGACATTTTTAGGGACAAGCTTTATTACTTCTTGGGAAATTTCATAATTCTCTAAGGGAAGGTAAGGAAACCCGTATTGAAAAGAAATACAATGAGCAATATCAACTTCACTGGCAAATTCCAATTTAACAATAACTTCCCCGATAAGCCCTCCCTCTTTAAGCTGCGTATCTAAAGCGGCCTTTAACTGCTGACCGGTGATAACGCCTCTTTCCACGAGTATTTCTCCCAGCAGTTTATTTACTTTTTTTTTAAATCTCATTGGTTAAGCTGGGCGCGCGCGGCCTCCAGTAATTGAGCCGCGTTCTTGCCGTCAAGGGGGTTCTCAGCAACAGCAAAGGATATTTGAGGAGTTAATTGCCCGCTGTCTTTAAAGCCAATACTCAGCGCTTCCTTTAGTTTTCTTACTGTTTCCAAACACTGCCTCTTATTCCTCTCGATTAGGATTATACCAATTTTATTATCCTGGATTCTGCCTAAAATATCAATGTCTCTCACATTGTCTTTAAGTACTTCAATGGTCTTCTTAAGAAATTTTTCTCCCTGGGCAACTGCCTTATCTTCTTCATGCGCGTATTCTATCTTCCTCTTCACCTTTGTGCCTTTGCTGTTTTGTTTACCCTGAGCGCAGTCGAAGGGCGCCTCTGTGCCTTCTTCGTACGCTTTATAATTATTAATCTCTGCCGCTAAAAGCCCACAGGGCCTTTGGTAAACAGTAGCCCGCTTTATCTCTTCTTCTAATTTCGCCAGAAAAACCTTCTCATTATAAAGCCCGGTTAAAGGATCAATAATCTCTAAGTCTCCTACTTTTTTGGTGAGTAAATTAAAAATTTCACCCAGATTTTCTGCTTCATTTTCTCCACCCTTAGCTTCTAAAGCTTCTTTTTCTTTGGCCTGCCAAGGCGCCTTTTGAAATTTAGTATGAATTTTTATTATAGAAGAAAAAACTTCAAAAACAATCCACCAGCCTAAGAATACGATAACTGCTATAATAAAGATTGCGAAAATAGAAACATAGAAACTAACAAAATAATGAACAAGGATCATGAGCGGTAAAAGAGTAATTAGAGATACGGCCACCCACATTCTCCGTTTTAATCTTAATCCTTTTAAAGAAAACTCGGTTTTCTTCATCAGTAAATAACTACTCCTTTCCCCTTTAATTCTTCTATCTCTTTAAGATTCGGCTTTTTTTTAAATTCCTTATTTATCTCTTTCATTTCCTGTTGTATCTGCTCTTTCTCTTTAGGGGATATCTTATCTAATTCTAAATCTTCTATACTTTCTACGGTTTTGGTTTCTTCTTTTTCTTCTTTAGCTTTTCTCTGCTCTCTACTCTCCGCTTTCTGCTTCCCCTCTCTTTTTTCTTTTATTAACAATGGTTTATACCTTATTTTTTCTTCCTTTGCCATCTTCTCTCCTTTTTTTGGCTGCGGGCTCTGGGAAAAAAACAAAAAGAGACATCCTATTACTAAGAGAAAAACAATAATTAAAATGATTGCTGTTCTTACCCGCCTTTTTTCCATAGGACTACAATATAATCTCCCGTAGCAGGATAGTGGGGAGGAGTCTGATTGATTAAGCGCTGATCATAATCATAATTTTTGGAATAACCGCTAAGTTTCTCGCCGGTCGCGCCGCTAAAAGTCCCTACCGGACCTCTTTCCTTCTGAATTATCCCTCCTAACACTGCGAGTGTCCCTTTAGGCGGGCCTGCCCACCAATTTTCTACAGTAAAGGAATCGCCTAATGCCATTATAGAAGCGTTAATTTCTAAATCATAAGGAGCGCTGTCGTCAATAATTACATCTCTCTCAGCAATTAATCCTAATACATCTGTAGAGTTGGGGTTAATTATAGGATCGTCAGCATAAAGAATATTATTAGTTACTACGATATTTCTATTTGTGCCGATAGAAAGCTGCCCTTTTAAAACCCCGGAAACATAAACGTCGCCGCCGGTAACGAACACTGCCCCATTGGAAGGCAAAGGCATGTTCTCATTATCCCAACCCTCTTTAGCATTAGTTACGTCCATTGTCCCGTCTTCTTTTAAAACAATTGTCGTGGGAGTTTCCAAATGAAGGCCGCTATGCACCGCTGCGGTTTTTAAATCCAAGGCCTTAGAGGGCATTTTTAACGGTTCTACCCCTAAAGTTATCCCCTGGTTAAACTGAGGATTGTCAGTGGTGGGAAACCCGGAAGGATAAGAATAGATGTAACCATCATAATAATAATACATAAAATTGTCGGCGGTTTTAGACATCCCATCGAAAATGGGTTCTCCGTAAATATGGTAATGGGAATTGGTTTGATTAGGGCCTCCGATTCGATCATTATTTACAAACCAAACAGGAATTTTCCACCATCCCCACCTGAAATGTTCATCGTCAGTAAAGTAAGCATAGCGGGCGAAACTGTCCACGGTCACATCCAAAGTTAGAACTTTCTCTATCCCCCTAACAATACCCCTGGAGATAATCTTATATCGACTTAGATAGGCAGTGAGATTATTCTCATATGGGTTAATGGTTACCGAGAAAACCCCTAATTCTAAATCTACATTTTGTAATTGCGAAGGGGAAATGGAATCTATGCCCGAAGGAGGAAATGGTTGATCCCTTAACCAAACCATCCCTCTATCTAAACCCGCCTCAGCGCAATAAAAAGCCTGCAAGGTTCGTTTTTCTCTCTCTATAAGATTCTTCTCTGAGGCAACTTTTAAAATAAGCGCGCTTCCAAGAATCGTTAACACGGCAACCACACCATAAACCGCTATAAGCAAAAATCCTTTTCTCATTTTCTTAACGCAGCCTCTATCTTCTCGCTTAATATATACCTTTTTTTTCGTTAATTTTCAAGCAGAGCGCAGTTAGTGCATCTTAGTTTCTCAATTTAATACTTGTGCTCAATTTTATGGCTCTCTCTCCTACAAAATCCTCACCGCAAGGATTATTTTTAAAAGTTGTAACATCCATCTCTAAAATTCTTGGTAATCCGCTTTCAACCTTAAACTTCAGCTCACTAACATTAGAAACAATTACTTCACTCTCCTGCCCTTGTCTTCCTGGTATACGCACAACCTGATTGTTATTTAAAGAATAGGCTATATTTTCTGACCAGGTTATATCGCCATTATTGTCGATACTTTGAGGTATTTGAAAAGTGATGGAGTCGTAGCAATTGCTGTCTGGGGGGATGCTCAATAAAGAAACTCTGCTCTGGGCAATCTCCTCTTCCATAACCCTTAATACAACTCTTGCTTTCTGAAAAAGATCTGTTTTTATCGAATTGGTATAAAACAACGCCCTCCCCACATAAACGACACTAAACACTGCTCCTAAAATTATACTGACAATTACCGCACAAACAAGGATTTCGATTAAAGTAAAACCTTTCCTCATAAAAGATCGTTAGCGCGAGGTTAATAGAGTGGTGAGCTCCACCGGCGAATCTAAAAAATTATTACTGTTTTCATCCTCACCGGTGTCCAGGATGCCGTCTAAATTCGAATCTTCTCCAATAATTCTTACTCCTGCTTTAAAACAAACAGCAACGTTTACTCTCAAAAGATCTTCTCTTGCATCCTCTTTATTAACATAAACGACTCCTTTTGCTTCGTTTTCGCCAAACCCTTTAGGAATAAATTTATAATTGGAGAAGTCGTTATAAATCTTACTAAAATTATAGTTTCTAATTTCTTCTAATTTTGTTTTGGCAGCAAATAATGCTTTAGTGGTATTGAAAGATATTTCTGTTAGCTGCGTAGAACTTATATAGAAAAGAAGGATGGCAGTAAGAGTTACAATAAATACTAGGGTAGCAATGGATATTTCTATTAGAGTGAACCCCGTTAGAGAACTTCGCCCTTTTGCCTGGTCAGAAAAAGGTTTCCTAACGGGATGAACTAACTCTTTCGGGGTGAAGCTAAATCTCTTCATTTTTTACGGCCATTATCATATCCTGGAGGAAGTTTTTTTCCGCGGTTACTAATTTAAAGTGGTGCTCTAGGAGAAGAGTCAAATTCTTTGGCGCTTTTTTTAACTCTTCTCCTTTACTAATCAGCCACTTTTTTACACTTTCCAAAAATCTTAATCGCAGACGCAGGGAAGGGATAATTTCTTTTTTGTCAAGAAAAGGTAAAAAATAAAGAGCGATGTCCAATTCAATAAAGGGACGCCTGCGGGAAGACAGAGCTTTCTTGCAAAGGTCTAAAAATACCTTTTCTCCTTTGACGGTTATAGAATAGATAAATTTTTTAAGGTATTTGCCTGTTTTTTGCTCTTTCTTTTTTATCAGCCCTTCTTTTTCTATCTTTTTTAAAGAATAATATACTGACTGGCTCCCTATCTCAGAGAATACCCCCAATTCTTTATTAGTAAATTTTTTAATGTCATAGCCGGAGGCGGGATTTTTTTTCAAGAAACCTAATATTATTAGTTTCTGAATCATTCTTTAAAAACGCCCATCTTTCTAAATTTCGCGTATCTGGCGGCGAGTAATTCTTCCTGTGGAAGTCGGGATATTTCTTCTAAATTTCTAAGCAGGGCTTTTTTAAAATTATTTCCTGTTTGTTCATAATCATGATGAGCGCCTCCACTTGGCTCAGAGATAATTTCATCAATGACTCCTAAATTAAGCAGGTCTGGGGCAGTTAGTTTTAAAACCCTTGCTGCTTCTTCCCTCTGAGAAGAGTCTTTCCACAAAATGGCGGCGCAGCCTTCAGGAGAAATTACCGAGTAATAAGCATATTCCATAATTAGAACTTTGTCTCCTACACCAACCCCTAGCGCCCCGCCGCTTCCCCCTTCACCAATAACCGTTACTATGATGGGGACTTTTAAAGAAAACATATCTCTGATATTCTCGGCAATAGATTGCGCCTGGCCCCTTTCTTCGGCACCGACCCCGGGATAAGCGCCTGGTGTATCGACAAAACAAACTATAGGCATACAAAAACGTTCTCCTAGTCTCATCACCCTCATTGCCTTACGGTATCCCTCGGGATGAGCGCAGCCAAAATTCCTTTCGATATTCTCTTTGGTGTCTTTTCCTTTTTGGTGGCCAATCACTATTACCTTTCTGTTCTCCAATTTAGCAAAGCCGCAAATGATTGCCTTATCTTCACCATAGAGGCGATCCCCGCGAAGGAGAATGAAATCTTTCATTATTAAGCTAATATAATCAAGGGTCGTGGGGCGTTGGGGGTGACGGGCAATTTGAACTTTTTGCCAGGGGGTTAAATTCGAATAGATCTCCCTTTTTAAATTTTTTAGTTTTTCTTCGAGATTAACAATATCCGATGACAAATCCACTTTTTTTTGCTCGGAGAATTCCTTCAGCTCTTCAATTTTATTTTCTAATTCTACAATTGGTTTTTCAAAATCCCAACACTGCATCGCCTTAATCCTTTATCCTTAATCCTTAACCGTAAATATTCAGTGAACCACGTCTGTTTTTTCTGAATATTCAGTGCAAAATGCAAATTGAAAATTGCAAAAGTTAAAATTATTTATTTTTCTTTGCCGTAATTACTAATTTTGCAATAATCTCTATTATTTCTTCTATT
>JAHJHM010000012.1 GCA_018823915.1 Candidatus Omnitrophota bacterium | reverse complement strand
TGCATTTTGCATTTTGCACTGAATATTCAGAAAAATTTAGACGTGGTTCACTGAATATTTACAATAGACATTGTCCCTCGCGCCTAAATATCTGAAAAATCTCTTGCGACATTTTTCAGAAGCGCTTCGGGATCAATTCGCACCTATCAGTTATGTTCACTTCGTTCCATAACTGATGTGCTCATTGAGGAGAAAAAATGGCTAAGTATGAAACTAAACTAAAAATTGCTGATGTGATTATTAAAATGCAGAGTAAGTTCCCTCTTTCGCGGCTCAGTAAGAGTGAGGAAAAATCGCAGGTTAGCGAACGGTTTGATAATTTTTTCTATGAGGGCAGCCAAAAAAGCGATATTTTAATCGATGTAAATATAGTAGATGAACTGCCTCAAAGCGCGGGAGCAAGAGATATTTTCATCACCACTCATTTTCAGGATGGCAGTGAAAACTGGCGCCTGCTTAAAAAAGGTAATACTTATATCTATAAAAGTCCTTTGGAGGATAAAAAACAATTGATGTTGGTGAATATAACCTTTGATAAGGTAACGGCATACCTATTGTCTAAAAAAGGTAAAGATAAAACATGGCAAGCCACAGAGCTCATTTATGATTTTTTGCAGGTCCTTCTGATAAATTATTTCGCCCGTAATAACGAAGGAATTTTTACCCATTCTATTGGGGTAAAAGATTCAGACGGTAAGGGGTTGCTTTTTACAGGAAAATCGGAAAGCGGCAAGAGCACTACAGCAAGACTTTGGCATAAACATTCTAAGGCAATGGTTTTAAATGATGACCGTATTATTGTGCGTAAAATCAAAAATAAGTTTTTTATCTACGGCTGCCCCTGGCATGGAGAGTTTAGCGATTATCTTACTTCCCGCATCGAATCGGCCCCGATAGATAAGATATTCTTTATCCATCATGCCCCTAAGAATGCAGCAAGGCAGGTTAAATCGTCAGAGGCATTCAACCTCCTTTACCCTGCTCTTTTTCCCACTTTTTGGGATAAAAAATGCCTGGAAAATATAAGCCTATTTTGTTTGGATTTAATTAAGAGCGCGGCTTGTTATAGTTTAGGATTTGTGAATAATAAGAGGATTATCGAGTTTGTGAGGAAAGTTTGAAAGAAATCCAATATAAAAAGTTTAGCTGGCATACCCATAAGAAAAATTGGCGATTAAAGCAGCCTAATGTTTGTCAATTTGAACTTACTTTTGGCTGTGGGCTGCGTTGTAAACATTGCTATACTGATTGTTACAATAAGCCTAGTTACTTAAAGAAAGAATTAAATACAGAACAGGTAAAATTTATACTGGATAAGGTATATAATGCCGGAATAATCTGGGTTTGTTTTACCGGAGGAGACCCCTTAATCCGCCCTGATTTTTTAGATATCTATTCCTACGCTAAGGATAAGGGGTTTATTGTTACTGTATTTACCAGCGGTTATTCAATAGACAAAAAGGTAGTTAAATATTTTGAAAAAAGGCCTCCCTTTGTAATCGAGACGACCTTAAACGCGGCCACAGAGCAAACATACGAAAAAATCTCTCAAGTAAAAGGATCTTTTAAAAAAGTAATAGAGGGAATAGATTTAATTCTAAAAGCAAACATTTCTTTAAAGGTAAAGACGCAAATAACCAGAGATAATTTAGAAGAATTATCGGAAATAAAAAAGGTTGTTGAGGGTTTAGGTTTAAAATTTCGTCCCAGCACAGATTTACATGCTCGTCTAAATGGTAATTTAGCGCCTTGTAACTTAAGAATTTCCCCTCAGCGAGTTTTGAATTTAGACGGTAAGGTTGAGGGGGATTGTATAAATGAATCTAAGGGGATAAAAGCTATAGAAAGACACTCTTCGACTACGCTCAGGGCAGGCAAAGAGGCAAAGGCACAAAGGCACAAAGGGCAGAGAGAAAAGAAGCGAACAACGAACGACAAATTATTCCGCTGCGCTATTGGCGGAGGAGACGGGATCAATATTGACCCTTATGGCAATATATTTTCTTGCAATTTAATAAGAGAGCCAAAATTTAATTTACTCAAGGTAGACATTGAATATGCCCAAAATAAATTACTATCTTTAGTAAGAGGCAAGAAATTCACTACCAATTCAAAGTGTAGAGTCTGCGATTTAAAAGAATTATGCCACACCTGCCCTGGGAGGGCATATGTTGAGACAAGCGACAAAGAGGCTCCAATTCCTTATTATTGTGAATTGTCAGAGAAGATTACTAAACTAAAGAATTGTTGAATCGCTAGACTATTATGCTGTCGGATAAATTAGCGTCTTTAAATTCGCGTTCATTTCCGTTTAAAAAGGTAAGTCCTAAAATTATCCACCACAGGAATGCTGCCTGAGGGATAAAGAAACTTAAGTCAATTAGATTATGCACGAGAAACGCCAGCCCGCCTGAGAAAATCCCTAGTTTATAGTAGGATTCTTCTTTCTTGTACAAATTTTCTATCCCTTTTAGTATAAAAATAAAAATTATTCCTAACCAGCTTATTATCCCCAAAAGGCCTATTTCTGCCCAGATTTGTAGGTAAGAATTGTGAGCGTACCGCGTCTCTTTTAGAGAAAAGTTTCCTATCCCCACCCCGGTTAAAGGGTGTTGGCCAATGATAGTGGCAGTTTCTTTCCAATAAGAGATTCTTTTATGAACCGAAAAGCCAGGTTTAGTAAAATCTTTGTTTCCCTGAATTCTAATAAAGAACAGGCAGGTTGAGCAAACAAGGATCAGAGCTATTACAAGCCATGCTTTCTTAGTACACATTTTCCCTAAGATAAAGAATGTAAACACAGAAACGGCAAGGGCTATCCAGCCGCCCAGGGATTTAGTAAAAAATAAAGTAAGAAAACATAAACTTAAGCAAAATAAATTTAGAAAAAGTAAGAAATCCCTTTTATTTTGTTTTATTTTTTGGATAGCCGCGCCTAAACAAAGGATAATTATCATTATTAGATAATTTGCCAGCAGGCTTGGCAGCATAAAGGGGGAAAATGCCCGGTTTCTTGTCAAGAATTCTCTAGCAAAGGGGGCATGTATTTTATGGTTTGATAGGTATTCTAAAGCAAATTGCGAACCAACAAAAAAACAGTGCAAGCTGTATAAAGAAACCAAAGTAGCACTTATTATTAAAGTAAAGGTGAGTTGATTTTTATTTTTTCTTCCCGAGATTCTTGCAATATAAAATAATGATACCAGAGAAAGATATTTACAAAGTTCACTTAGGCTATTTAAAAAATTATTAGAAAAAATGAATGATGTCAATAAACCTAAGAAGAAAACGGAGATCATTCCATCAATGAAGGTAAATTTAGGCGGCTTTGAAGTTTTTTTAAAAATGTAGAAGCCGGCAAGAAGGAGAAAAGCGATATTGGGTAAGTCTAAATTTTTGAATACCCCCTCAGAAAGAAAAGGTCTGGGGATAAAAGGGTATAAAAATATATATCCTAAGATTATTTTCCATAACCACTTAGCCATCAAAAGCTATTTTAGCCTAAATAGGGGTAAACGCAACTTTAAATTTTAGGTGTTTTCTGGGGTAAATTTGGTATAATACTTTAAAAGGTAAATAGTCAGTAAAGTACGTTTTATTGCAAAATGCAAATTGCAAAGTGAAAAATGCAAAATAAACTTAAAAGAAATAGAAGAAATAATAGAGA
>JAHJHM010000162.1 GCA_018823915.1 Candidatus Omnitrophota bacterium | reverse complement strand
CTTCATAAATTGCGGTCTCATTATTGTCCCTCGCGCCTGAATATCTGAAAAATCTCTTGCGACATTTTTCAGAAGCGCTTCGGGATCAATTCGACCATGCAATTTATGTTCGCTTTCGCTTCATAAATTGCGGTCTCATTGAGGAGGTGTTGATAAATGAAAGTAAAAAGTATAATGCTAATTGTTCTTGGTGTTTTGGGAATAATATTTGTTTGCGCATTTGACACGCTTGCTGGGAAACCCGTAAATGATATAACCGGGCCAAGATCTGTCTCTGCCTTCTTTATTTGCGGCTTAGCTATAATAGCAGGTATCCGCCTCTTTTTAAAAAGTAGTTTAAATAAGGGAGAAGAAAAAAGATGATTGAGGCAGAAATTTATATTACTTTAAAAAAGACGGTAGCGGATCCCCAAGGCTTAACTGTTAAGCATGCCTTGGAATCTTTAGGTTATAAGGAAGCAGAGCAAGTACGTATGGGTAAGTTAATTACCATCCGATTAAACCTAAAAAATAAAGAAGAGGCAGAAGGTAAGATTGATGAAATGTGCCGGAAGCTTTTAGCCAACCCGATAATAGAGGATTATAGTTTTAATATAAGGTGCCTGCCTACTGATCTACAATGAAATTTGGCGTAGTTGTTTTTCCTGGTTCTAATTGTGAGGAGGATTGTTTTTATGTGATTAAGGAAATTCTCGCCCAACCAGCTGAACGAATCTGGCATAAGCAAACTGCTTTGGATAATTTTGATTGTATTGTTTTGCCTGGAGGTTTTAGCTATGGAGATTATTTAAGAACAGGGGCTATAGCCCGGTTTTCTCCCATAATGAAGCCGCTTGTAGATTTTGCCCACAAAGGAGGGATAGTAATCGGAATCTGTAATGGTTTTCAAATATTGCTTGAGTCCGGGCTTCTGCCCGGGGCAATGTTGAGGAATAAAGAATTGCATTTTATCTGTAAATACGTGCATATAAAAACAGAAAATATAAATACCCTTTTTACCAATCTCTGCTCAAGCAGCCAAGTTTTAAAGATTCCCATAGCGCATAATGAGGGTAATTATTATATTGACGAGCAAGGGCTAAAGAGCCTAGAGAAAAATAGACAGATTGTTTTTCGTTACTGCAGCCCTAAAGGAGAAATTAATAAAGAATTTAATCCTAATGGCGCCATAGCCAATATCGCCGGTATTGTAAATAAAGAAGGTAATATTTTGGGGATGATGCCTCATCCGGAAAGAAGCTCCGAGATAGAGCTGGGCTCGGAAGATGGAAGACTAATTTTTAAATCGATCCTTAAATGGACGGAGAGTAAATAAATGATAAAACCCGAAATTTATAGAAGTTTAGGTTTAAGTGATCAGGAATATCAAAAAATATTAAAGATTCTTGGACGAGAACCTACATCTACAGAGCTGGCAATGTTTTCTGTGGAGTGGTCGGAGCATTGTGGGTATCCTCGTTCCCGTAATTGGTTAAAACTCCTACCAAAAAAAGGGAAATACCAGAGTCTTATTGGTGAAGATTCCGGAGGAATCATTGTTGATGATTTAGCGATAATTTTTAAAATGGAAAGTCACAATCACCCCTCGCAGATTGAACCAAAACAAGGTGCTGCCACAGGCGTAGGGGGAATCATCAGAGATATTTTTACTGCCGGAGCCCGGCCGATAGCATCTTTAAATTCTTTAAGGTTTGGCCCATTGAGCGAGCCTTATAATCGTTATCTTTTAGGAGGGGTAGTGGACGGAATCCAATTTTACGGCAATTGTATTGGCATACCAACTGTTGGGGGAGAGATATATTTTGATGAAAGTTATAGCGGAAATTGCTTAGTCAACGCGATGTGTATTGGTGTGGCTAATAAGGATAAATTAGCCAGGGCAGTTGCCTTAGGCGCGGGTAATTCCATTTTATATGTAGGTTCAAGTACGGGCAGAGACGGTATCGGCGGATGTAGTGTTTTAGCTTCCCATGAATTTAAGAAGGGTGAAGAAAAGAGGCCGACAGTTCAGATTGGTGATCCTTTTATGGAAAAGTGTTTAGTTGAAGCTACCTTAGAGGCTTTAGCTACAGGATATATAGTAGGGATAAAAGATATGGGCGCCGCCGGGCTTACTTGTTCTGTGAGCGAGATGGCTTCGGCTGGCAATTGTGGAGTAGAAATAGAGCTTCAATTAGTTCCCCGCGCAGATGCGAATATGGAGCCCTGGGAAGTTATGATGTCTGAATCTCAGGAGAGAATGCTTATTTGTGCAAGAAAAGGTAAAGAAAAGGAGATTCAGGAGATTTTTTTAAAGTGGGACTTGCATGCCGTAGTTATCGGCAAGGTTACTGATAATGGCATGGTGTGCGTTAAAGATAAAGGTAAAATTGTAGCAGAAGTTTCCGCCCACTCTTTAACTGAAGCGCCGGTTTATGATATGCCCTATGAGAAACCGGATTATTTAGATGAGTTAAATAAATTAGATGTAACTAAATTATACGAACCCAAAGACTATAACGAGGTTCTGTTGAAGCTCTTGAATTGTCCGACTATTTGTAATAAAGCATGGGTTTATGAACAATATGACCACATGGTACAGACTAATACAATTATTTTACCTGGAATGAGCGCGGCGGTAATTAGATTAAAGGGGACGAATAAGGCTATCGCTGCAACTACTGATTGCAATAGCCGTTTTTGCTACTTAAATCCCTATAGGGGGGCGCAGATGGCAGTAGCCGAGGCAGCAAGAAATTTAGTATGTTCCGGGGCAGAACCGGCGGCAGTTACTGATTGCCTTAATTTTGGCAATCCCGAAAAACCGGATAGATTCTGGTATTTTAAAAATTGCGTGGAAGGAATTGCCGATACCTGTAAATTTTTTAATATTCCCGTAATTAGTGGTAATGTTTCTTTTTATAATGAGAGCCCAAAGGGCGCGATTTATCCTACTCCGACGATTGGAATGATTGGAATAATTGAAGATACGGGCAAAATTTGCCGGCAGCATTTTAAAAAAGAGAGTGATGTAATTATTCTTTTGGGCAGCCTCAAACAAGGTTTGGGGGGTAGCGAATACTTAAAAGAAATACACGGCCTCACAAGGGGCGATGTCCCTGATTTAGATTTACAGTTAGAGCAGTCTGTACAGGCTGCAGTGTTGCAGGCAATAAGAAAAGGATTAGTTAATTCTGCCCATGATTGCTCTGAAGGCGGGTTAGCAGTAACTATAGCCGAGGCATGTATTACCGAGGAAAATCAAATGTTAGGAGCAGTGATAAAATTGGATGTTTTAGAAAATTTTTGTTTGAGGATGGATGAAATCCTTTTTGCTGAGGCACCTTCGCGAATAGTCGTTTCTGTGAACAAAGATAATTTAAGCGCTTTATGCGAAATAGCGAAAAAGCATTCTGTTGGCTGTCAAATTCTTGGTGAAGTTAAAGGAGATAGGCTCATTGCGCGATACAAAGAAAAGACAATAATCGACCTTTCCTTGGTAAAATTAAGCGATTCCTGGAGAAAAGCAATCCCTCAAAGATTGGCAAAATAAGGGATCAGGCTTCAATATTTATTATTCCATGTATATGATTGGGTATAATGATATGTTGGTTCAATTCTATGCCGGTAAAATGATTAATAATTTCCCACCACAAAAAATCAACAATTTTACCCGCGTCATTTAAAGTCATTTATCATTTTCAACCGTACCGAAAATCTGTTGTCTGTTTTCAATACAAATTGTTAAAAAATATTGCCCAGGGGTTGAATAATTGTGCTGTGGTATACGGTTTGTATTACGGCGGGATAAACCCCAGAAAGAGCCAGCGATTAAAGTCAGCTGGATTGATTTGTTAGATGTTTTTTGAATAATCCCATAAAGTTTCAGGAGCAATATCAATATTGCCAGGCCATACGACAGTACCATACGCAACTGTTGCTTTTATAAATAATTCTGAAACCTTAAGCTT
>JAHJHM010000161.1 GCA_018823915.1 Candidatus Omnitrophota bacterium | reverse complement strand
CCAAGGCTTAATTAAGGAGAAAAGATACGCTGAAATAAAAAAATTATTTCCTCCTCATCCGGAGGATATTGCCTCGCTTATCAGCCAGCTTAACCCGCCATCCTATAAACTTTTTGTTTTTCGATTAGTTCCTTATAAAAAGGCAGTAGAAGTATTTGAGTATTTGCCCACTGAAGAGGAAGAGGAGATGCTTAGCTCCTTAAGCAGTCAAGAAATAAAGGATATTTTAAATGAAATGTCTCCTGATGATAGGACAGAACTATTTGAGGAGATGCCGGCAGAATTAGTAAAAAAGTTTATAAGCTTGCTTTCTCCTCAAGAAAGGAAAATTGCCGTAGAAATTCTTAATTATCCGGCTGATTCTGTAGGAAGGCTTATTACTCCTGATTTTGTTCAATTATATGAGGATATGACTGTTGAGGGGGCGTTAACTCACATAAGAAGCGTTGGGCTTGGAAAAGAGACTATTTATCATTGTTACTGTTTAGATAGTCAAAAGAGATTAATTGGTATTGTTTCTTTAAAAAAACTCGTTCTTGCCAGCCCACAGACAAAAATATCAGAGGTTATGTTTCGCGATGTAATAAAAGTTAATATCTATGCCGACAAGGAAGAAGCGGCAAATATTTTTAAAAAATACGATTTGATTGTTCTCCCTGTTGTTGACAGTAATAGTAAGTTGCTGGGAATAGTTACTTTTGATGATTTAGTTGATGTTTTAGAGGAAGAAACTACTGAGGATTTTGAAAAAATAGCCGCGGTTTTACCGGTAGAAAAGCCTTATATGGAAGCTAGTTTTTTTAATATTCTTTGGAAAAGAAGCGTGTGGCTTATACTTTTGGCTGTTTTTGGGTCTGTATCAGGATTTGTACTGCAGAAATACACCGATAGCATTCATCAATTGGTAGCATTAACTTTTTTCCTTCCCTTGTTAATAGCTACAGGAGGGAATGCGGGGATACAGTCAGCAACAATCATTATCAGAAGTTTAGCTATTGGTGATATTGGAGCGAAAGATTTTTTTAGAGTCGTTTTTAGAGAGTCTTTCTTAGGGTTATTTATCGGCATAATGTTGGCTTTAGTAGGTTTTATGAGAGCGCTTTTTCAGCTATTTATTCAGGGAGGCCTTAGTCAAAGTGATTGGCTCTTGAGTGTATCCGTAGGAATTTCTATGGGAATAACAGTGGTCGTAGCCGCTATTGTGGGAGCAAGCTTACCGCTCATTTCCCGTAGATTAAAAGTAGACCCTGCTTTAATGAGCGGCCCATTAATTACTACTATCGTAGATATTGTGGGTATATTTATATATTTTGAAATTGCCGGATTTATTTTGAATCTATGAGAAGTAGGGGCGGCCCTTGCGTCCGCCCGTAAGAAGTGAGATATGAGAAGTGAGAAGTGGGAAGTTAAGATAATTTGCTCTTTGCTTTTTGCTTTTTGTTTTTTGCTTTTTGCCGGTTGCGCTACGGTTTCTTACAAAAAATTACCCACAGGCTTGCGTCAGTCTGATTATTTGTCTATAGATGAGTTCTGCAAGCAATATGGTTTGCGATACAGCTTTGATACTACTGATGATATAATAAGAATTTCTTCTCAAAGTGCCCAAGGCCGCCTTCTTTTGAATTCTCTCTTAGGTTATTTTAATGGAAGCATTTTTTACCTTAAAAAACCCCCTCTTTATTTTCAAGGAAGGTTGTTGCTTCCTAAGGAATTAGGTAAAATAATTTTATCTAAAAAGATTGGTTTGTTTAAACCATCATTTACTATAAAGACAATTGTTATTGACCCTGGGCATGGAGGGAAAGACCCAGGGGCAATTTCCCGTTACGGCTTAAAGGAAAAGGATTTGAATTCAAAAGTATCTAAGTATCTTAAGGAAGAGTTAGAGAAAAGAGGTTTCAAAGTAGTTTTAACCCGTTCTCAGGATACCTATCTTAGCTTAGAGAGCCGTGTTGGTGTGGCAAAAAAGTATAGTGCCGATCTTTTTATTAGTATCCATGCTAATTCCAACCGCAGCCGGAAGGTTCGAGGGGTAGAAGTTTATTGCCTTTCTTCTTCGCGCGTTAACAGTCATGAGAGAGGAGCTGGCTTGGCAAAAAGAGAATCCTTCCGGCCAAAAAAGTTATCCTCTGATGCCAGGGCAATCCTTTTGGATGTAACTCTTACTAAAAATTACGCTCTTTCTGTAGAGTTAGCCCATTCTCTATATTTTACTTTTAAAAATTTAGGGTTTAGGATAAAACCTCCTTTAAAAGCGTCTTTCTATGTATTAAAATTTGCCCATTCTCCTTCGATTTTAGTGGAGATGGGATATTTAAGTAATCAGTATGAAGAGAAGGCGTTAAGAAAAACGCGCTATCAGAAACAAATTGCTGAAAGCATTGCTCTGGGAGTAGTCTCTCTTGGCAAGCGTTATGCCGGTGCGAATCAGTAGAGCTCTTAGCTCATAGCCCTATTGATTTGCGTTAATCTGCGTTAAAATGTATAAGATAAAAGTAGTTTCTTATTTTAGTGCCGCTCATTCTTTGCGGGGTTATAAAGGCAAGTGCGAGAGTCTGCACGGTCATAACTGGAAAGTGGAAGTCATAGTCTCATCCTGCCAGCTTAATTCCCAGGGAATGGTTATGGATTTTAAGGAATTAAAGGAGTTAACCAATAATGTCATAGAAGAACTCGACCATAAACACCTTAACGATGTAGATTACTTCAAAGAACATAATCCCAGCTCTGAGGAAATCGCTCGTTATATATTTATTAAGTTAAAGGAGGAGATTTCAAAGAAGAATTGTCAGCTAGAAGAGGTAAAGGTGTGGGAGACAGAAAACTCCTGCGCAATTTACCAGTGAGGAGAAAAGTCAAAAGGCAAAAGTCAAAATGCAAAATTGCAATTCAAAATTCAAAACTGATTTAACCAAAAGGTGTTATAGGTTTAGCTTAGAGGTTATTACTTTAACAGATAAGCTGCCAAATAAACGTAGTGCTTGGGTTATTAGTGACCAGATTATCCGTTCAGCAACCTCTATAGGTGCGAATATTGTTGAAGCAAAAGCTGCAAGTTCCAGATTAGAATTTAAGAAATTTTATGAAATCTCTTTAAAAAGCGCCAATGAGACAAAATATTGGCTTAGTTTATTAGCAGATGCAGAATTAGTCAATAGAGATATAGTCAATAGCTTACTATCTGAAGTTAGCGAGATAGCTAATATGTTAGCGGCAGGAGTTTTAAAGTTAAAGTCTAGAAAGTTTTAACTTTTAAGTTGAATTTTTGACTTTTGCCTTTTGAGTTTTGAATTATTAATTACAAACTAAAGGGAGGTGTATGATGAAAAGGAGAATTTGGTTTTTAAGTTTAATTTTGTTAACCGGTTTAATTTGTTCGTCTATCTTTGCTGCTGAAACAATCACCATCACAACCTACTACCCCGCGCCCTATGGGGTGTATAATGAGTTAAGGTCTAAAAAAATGGCTATAGGAGATAATTGGTATGACGGCGGCACTCATCCTTGGGAAGTTGTAGACGGTGATGGCAACCCGATTGATATTAATGCTGATTTAGTAGTAGAAGGCAACGTCGGCATCGGGACGACGTCACCAGGGGAAGAATTGCATATAGAATCTACTAATTGGGCATTGGCGAGATTCAAATACGCAAATGTTGCTCTCGGATCGACGTGGGACATAGGGGCAGGACCTATCGCATTTAATATCATTGACGTAGAAAGTAGTACGACCCCATTTAGAATAGGCAAAGGAGCTTTAGATAATAGTCTAGTTGTGGGTAGCGCTGGCAACGTCGGTATCGGGACGACGACCCCAGCAGAACAACTTGAGGTGATAGGAGATATTAGGACCAAAGCTCCAATCGCTAGTGGTTGGGGAGGTACTTACCTTGGATTATTTACTGACTATGGAAGTCTCCCCGGCTATCCAACTAATACTTATGCAACTCTCAAAACAGATGGGAGTTATATAGGTTTTTCGGCAGGCGGAGTATATTCTGCATATATGAATTCGGCCGGAACTTGGACTGCGGTATCTGATCGCAACAAAAAAGAGAACTTTATCAATCTTAATTTACAAGATGTTTTGGCGAAAATCGATCAACTTCCGATGTATCAATGGAATTTCAAAGGTGAAGACCCATCGATAAAACACATTGCTCCCGTAGCACAAGATTTCTATGCCCTTTTTGGTTTAAATGGTGATAACGATAAGATGATTTCTCATATTGATCCATCCGGAGTAGCACTGGTGGGTATAAAAGCTTTGTCAGAGAAAGCAAAAATTCAGGAGCAGCAAATCGTAAAACTTCAGCGAGACATTGAAGAACTGCGAAATGGAAAATAGGGACAGCGACCGTTTTAAAAAGGGGACAGACACCTTTTTAATAGTAGAGACACATCTCATTTTTGAAAATATGGGAACCTGTTTGCATACCTGAGAGAAAGGATTCAGGAGGTACGTATGGCCAAAACCGATTCAGATTCGTCCACACAGAAAAAAGGGGACAGACACCTTTTCTTAAAAAAATAAAAAAGGGGTTAGGTCTTGCTCTCCAGAGGCGAGTCCGTCTCTGGCGGAAAAGGTGAATTTAGTTGTTTTAGTAGAATTGTCATCAGGAGGTGATTTTATGAAATTACGGGTTATTATTGAGCAGGATGAAACAAGTTATTATGTTGCTGAGGTGCCGGCTTTGCCGGGTTGCGTTTCTCAGGGTAAAACCCCAGCTGAAGCGAAAGCCAATATTAAAGAAGCTATTGCTGGATGGTTGGCAGTCATGAACGATAAGGCCAAACGTCGTCAAGCACAGACAATAGAGGTTTTAGTATGAATCGTCGCCTTGGATTATGTTCAGGTAAAACTGCGGTAAAAAAGTTCCAGCGTGCAGGATGGACTATTGACCGCCGAGTTGGTTCTCACGTTATGCTTGTTAAGCTAGGATATCGTTATACATTATCAGTTCCCCAGCATAAAGAACTTGGTATCGGCATACTTAAGAAGCTTTTGAAGCAAGCTGGACTTAGTGTTGAAGAGTTCAACGAACTTTAAAAGATGGGCATAGTCGATGACAATACGGAGATTTTGAGGAGGAGATAAAATGGGAGTAACGCAGGTAACAGTTGCAGTGAGCAACCCGGGTGATCGTCAACGGCGCTGGGAAGGCTTGTTTTTGGTAGATACAGGCGCTATTGATTGTATGGTGCCGGGAAATCGGCTCAGAGAGATAGGAATCAAGCCGGAAGGTAAACGGACATATGAGCTGGCTAATGGGACAGAAGTCGCTATGGATGTAGCGGTGGCTCGTATAGAATTTATGGGGGAATTTGTGGGCGCAACAGTTATTTTTGGAAAAGATGATGCGGAACCGATTCTTGGAGTGACAGCATTGGAATCTGTAGGTATTGAGGTTGATCCTCAGAATCAACGCCTTAAGCGCTTGCCGGCTGTTAGGTTGAAATAAAAAAGGGGTTAGGCCTTGCTCGCATCGGACGGAAAATGTGAGAATAAACTTTTTGGGGAAAAAAATAGAGAATAGGATTAGGCACTGAAAGCTGAAGGAGGTTAAGATGGGCAGAATTGTAACTAATGTAGTTATAAAAAATCTAATTGACGTCAACTATAGCATAAACTGTGATGCGCTTATAGATACAGGAGCTGCTCATATGGTTCTGCCATTAGCTTGGAAGGAAAGATTAGGCAGCTTACATAAAGTTAGAGATATTGATTGCGAAACGGCAACTCAACAATTGATAAAAGGTGAAATCTGCGGCCCTGTAGAAATAAAACTTGAGGGGTTTGATCCTATATATGGAGAGGTACTTTTTTTAAATATGGAACCAGCTGATGGTTTATATGAACCTTTGATTGGTTATATTATATTGGAGCAATCTCAAGCAGCAGTAGATATGTTAGGTCATAGGCTTATTCATGTAAAAAAAGTAGATTTAAAATAAAAAAAAAGGGGACAGACACCTTTTCTTAGAAATAGCATAGCGCGATGGAAAAAGGAGTAATTCTTTTATCCGGGGGGATTGATTCGGCTACCACTCTTTATTTTGCTAAAAAAAGAGGTTGTCAGCTTACAGCGCTTATCTTCGATTATAATCAGAGGCATAAGAAGGAGATAGAGTGCGCCAGAAGAATAGCTCAACTTAATAGAATTAAATATATAATTGAAAAGATAAATTTATCCTGGGCTAAATCAAGCCTTACAGATAGAAGGATAAAGGTTCCTGTTAATCGAAATTTAAACAAGAAAGAAATCCCTCTAACTTACGTTCCGGGAAGAAATATAATTTTTTTAAGTTATGCTTTTTCATTGGCAGAAAGTATAGGGGCAAAAAAAATATTTATTGGCGCTCATACTCAGGATTATTCAGGTTATCCTGATTGCCGGCCGGAATTTTTACAGAGTTTTCAGAAGGCAGCTAACTTAGGGATAAAAAGCAAAGGCATAAAAATAATTGCCCCTTTAATTGATAAGAGAAAAAAGGAAATAATAGAGTTAGGCATTAAATTGAAAGTCCCATTTGGATTAACCTGGTCTTGTTATAAGGGAGGAAGATTTCCCTGTGAAAGATGTGATAGTTGCCGATTTAGAATCGAAGCCTTTAAAAAACTAAGATTGTCAGATCCATTAAATTTTTAATGCGATATACGAAACAATGTGTATAATTTGGAAGATGCGTTGACAGTCCATAAGAAGTAAAAACTAATTTTACGGCACCGCCAAAATTATCCAGCGATAATTTTGTCTGGCGCTTCGGCCTTAAAAATCCTGCCCTTCGGTCAGGATACCATGCTTTTAAAGCCTCAGAGCCTGCCGTAAAACAAGTTTTTACTTCTTTCTGTGATTTGTTAACTTGACATCCAAACAACGCAAACTATGAGGGCAAGAATAGCAGAGGTTTTTAAGAGTGTTCAGGGAGAAGGGGTTTATCGGGGAGCCTCGCAGGTATTTGTCAGATTTTTTGGCTGCAATTTAAATTGCGCTTTTTGCGACACAAAGTTAAATTTTTACCAAAATTTGACTCTTGATGAGGTGTTAGAAAAAATTTTTTCTTATAAAGATTATCACTCTGTGTCTTTAACCGGCGGAGAGCCACTCCTACAAATTGATTTTTTAAAAAACCTGGCTAAATACCTAAAGGAAGAAGGCAAAACAATTTATTTAGAAACAAACGGAACTTTATATAATAATTTGAGTGAAATAATAGAGTACGTAGACATAATTGCCATGGACTTTAAATCACCTTCTTCTACCAGCCAAGGTGATTTTTGGGGCGAGCATAAAGAATTTTTAAAAGTTGCTTTAAGAAAAAAAGTATTTGTTAAGGCAGTTATTTGTCGGTCAACTACTTTTTCAGATTTAAAAAAGGCGGTTGAGCTGCTGAATAGTTTTAAAGAACAAGTTTCTTTTATCATTCAGCCAAACTCTTTTGAAATTGATGAAGAGCTAAATGATAAAATAGAATATTTTTTTTCTTTCTCTGGCAAATACTTATCTGATGTAAGAATTGCCGGACAGCTGCACAAAGCTATGAGTTGGAGATAGCCCAACAGGCCCTGGCCTGCCGGGTAGCCCAACAGGCCCAGGTCTGTTGAGTAGGCTTATGGAAAAAGAGTATGAAAAGATAGCAAAGTTTCTTTCCCCAGAGGAATTTTCTTGGGTGATTATGAATTTTTTCTCTCATAAGGAATTAGCCTCTTTCATGGAGAGAATGGGATTTAATTATTCCGGAGCCAGAACAACCACCATCCCTCGTTCCAAACTTTCTTTAGATTTAGCTTGTGAAGCCATTAAAGATAAGGAAGTTGCTAAGGTTTTAATAAAGAAATTCGAGAGCATTAATTATTTAGAATTGGAAGAGATAGGTTCTTTAAAAGAAAGCGAAATAGGTAGTTATTTGAAAGAGAACGCGAGGGAATTTTATTTAGAGAGGAAAATAGGTAAGATCGTGTGGGCCTTATTGGCTGATGTCCGCCAAGAAATAAATAATGAAATCCCCAAATTTATAGAAGGCATTGAAGAATTAGCCGATGAAGCAGAAAGGTCTCAAATAGCAAGAGAGGTGGAAAAGGAAGTCGTGGAAAAAAGAGATCGCAAGTGGTTTAAAGGTGCCTTAGAGAAGTTGAAAAGAAAAAATAAGCTGATAGATGAATCCAATAAATTTTTAGTTAAAGAAAATAAGAAGTTTAAGCAAAGAGCGAATACTTTTCATAAGAAGAATAAAGAGTTAGAGAAAAAGCTGGCTTTCATAAATCAGCAAAAGGGAATTTTAAATAAAAGTATTCAGAGGAAAGACGAGCAAATTAAAAAATTAGAAGAGGAAAATAAAGTTATGGGAGAAGAGCTAAAATCACATCCGGCAAGGATGTTAAAATCCTCGCTTCATCATTTAGGAAAAGAAACTGAAAAGTTGTCTTATGAATTAGAAAAAGAAAGAGAGCAAAACGCGAAGAAATTGTTGGAACTAAAAAGGGAAGTTTCTTTTTTAACGACTCAGGTTGTGGAGAGAAACCAAAAGGTGGAGGTTTTGAGGCAGTCTTTAGAAGAAGCGGATAAAAGAGGATTAAATTTAGAGTTAGAATTAAAAGAAAAAAGAGCAAAAGAAGATACACATCTTCAAGTTTATCCCCATAAAGGAGAAAGAGTAGGGATATTTGTTGACGTTCAAAATATATATTATTCAGCAAAACGTCTTTTTAATAAAAAGGCGGATTACAATAAATTATTGTCTTATCTTGTGGGGAAGAGGCATTTAGTTAAAGCAATTTGTTACATTGTTCAAACACCGGAGCTTAGCCAGGAAAGTTTTATAAATATGCTTAAAAAAATTGGTTATACGGTAAGAACAAGAGATTTAATCCGGCGCGCTGATGGTTCAGCTAAAGGAAATTGGGATATTGGTATGGCTGTAGATATTCTTTATATGATAGAAAAGAATAGCTTAGATATTGTGGTTTTGGTTACCTGTGATGGTGATTTTACAGATTTAGTAAAAGTTTTAAAGTCAAAAGGGATAAAAACCGAAGTGGCGGGATTTCCTAAAATTACAGCTTTGGATTTGAAACGTTTCAGTGATGAATTTATCCTCATAGAGGAAGATTTAATGTTATGACTTATAGTTTAATTCCAGCTGAAGACTGAAAACTTAATTCTGAATAGAGGAGGTATGCAATGAAGCGAATTGACGCGAGGGAGTTTAATCAGTTAAGAAAGATTAATATTCAGAGAGACTTTATCAAGTACGCCGAAGGCTCTTGTCTAATTGAAATGGGAGGCACAAAAATTGTGTGCACGGCTACTGTGGATAAGAATGTCCCATTGTTCTTAAGAAATTCAAGGACCGGCTGGGTTACTGCCGAATACGGGATGCTCCCCCGTTCAACAGGAAACAGAATTTCACGAGATAGAATTTCCGGCCGCAGAATGGAGATACAAAGACTTATTGGCAGGTCGTTGCGCAGCGTGGTAGATCTTAAGAGGTTAGGTGAAAGGACTATTTGGGTGGATTGTGATGTTATCCAAGCTGATGGCGGCACAAGGACAGCTTCTATCGTGGGGGGGTTTGTCGCTTTAGGTGATTGCTTGCATAGGTTGCATAGCCAAGGTTTAATTGACAAGGTATGTATAACTGATTTTTTAGGAGCAGTAAGTGTGGGGGTGGTGAGAGGAAAGCATCTTTTAGATTTAACTTATGATGAAGATTCCCAAGCTGATGTGGATATGAATGTTGTGATGAAGGCAAGCGGGGAATTTATTGAAATCCAGGGTACTGCTGAGAAAAGTTCATTTTCTCAAGATGAGTTAAATTCTCTTCTCGATTTAGGTAGAAAAGGAATAGAAGAAATTATTGACATAGAGAGAAATCTTTTCAAAGACATTTTTTTTAATCCGTAATCGCAGATGAGCACAGATTAAGACCGCAGATGAGCACAGATAGGAATGGAGATGGATTATACAAAGATTTAACATACAAAGTGATTGGGGTACTATATGAGGTTCATAATGAACTTGGTCCTGTACATAAGGAAAATATATATCATAAGGCAGTAGCAATAGAGCTAAAAAATAGAAATATAAACTTTGAAGAAGAAAAATCTCTGCCTGTGAAATACAAAGATAGGAAAATAGGGGCGTATAGACCAGATTTTATTATAGAGAGTAAAGTTATTTTAGAATTGAAGTCTGTACCCATGATAACGAAAGTGATGTTTGACCAAATTTTTTATTACGTTAAAGGAACCAACTATAAGCTGGTATTATTAGCTAATTTTGGAACTAGTAAGCTAACTATAAAACGAAGAATCTATACGTAATATCTGTGCCAATCTGTGTTTTAAATCTGTATCAATCTGTGTATCGATGAGATTAATTATTGCGACAAAAAATAATGGTAAATTGCGGGAAATAAAAGAAATTCTAAAAGGAATAGATATTGCTATAGTCTCGCTTAATCAATTAGATAAGAAATTTAGGATAATAGAAAACGGAAAGTCATTTTTAGAAAATGCCCTGAAAAAAACAATGACCGTATCTAAATTTTTTAAAGATGATTATGTTGTAGGAGATGATTCTGGTTTAGAAGTGGATTGTTTGCAAGGCGCGCCGGGAATTTTTTCTAAACGATATTCAGGAAGAAACGCGACTTATCTTAAAAATAACCTTAAAATTCTCAGAGAACTACAGGGTATAGAAAAAAGCAAAAGAAGAGCGCATTTTTGTTGTTTCTTGACACTAGTGAAAGATTCCAGGTTAATAAGAGTTTTTGAGGGAAATTTAAAGGGGATTATAAGTGAGGAGATAAAAGGGCAAGAAGGTTTCGGCTATGACCCTATATTTTATCTTCCAAAATACAAAAAAACCGTTGCCCAGCTTTCTTTGAAAGAAAAAAATAAAATAAGCCACCGGGCAAAGGCGTTTGGAAAATTAAAGAAATATCTCATTTCAAGAGAAGTATTTTATCCATCGAAAAATAATGAGGCGAAGTATTGCAATATAGCCAAAAAACAACATATAGCGGTGTAAAGAAATGCCTACAATATATAGAAAATTATAGGAAATTATGGCAAATCAACCTTGACACTAGGAAAGGAAAGTATTGTAATAAAGGTGAAGGTGGGATTACAGACGAATGCCAATAATATTTAGGAGGTAATTCTATGAATGCAGTAACTGCAATTCAAGCCAAACAAAAGTTAGACAATCTTATGGAACAAGTAATATTAGATGCAGAACCCAACTATTATTTGCAGCGACAAAGGCAATAAGGCAGTATTGATGTCTCTTGATGAATTTAACTCATGGCAAGAAACTCTTTATTTGCTATCTAGTCCTGCCAACGCTGAACATTTACGTAAGTCTATTGCTGAAGCTAAAATTGGGAAAACCGTAGAACGGAAGTTAATTAAATAAAGCATGAGATTGGTTTTTACTTAATCGGCATGGGAAGATTATCTTTGGTTTCAAGAGAATGATCGCAAACTCTTAAAAAGAATTAATGTTCTCATTAAAGATATCAAAAGAAGCACATTCAGGGGCATAGGCAAGCCCGAGCCTTTGAAAGCAGATTTGTCAGGTTATTGGTCAAGAAAGATAAATTCTGAACATCGGGTGGTATATAGTGTTTCTGATACAGAATTTATCATTATTTCTTGTAGGTATCATTATCACAAATAAAGCTAAATGTTTCGGACAATAAAGTTAATCCTGAAATCGCGTTAAATATGTGTTATGTATAAAGCGAAGATAGCGCTTTATACAGATAAGCCCTGTTAGATAGCAAGCATCTAACAGGGTAAAGGCAAATCCGTTGAAAAGCGGAGACGTAAAGCTAAAGAGCCTAATCCGCCAGTGCATGGCGAGATGGCAGTCAGCTACCGAAGTATGAAGATTTTTTATTTT
>JAHJHM010000160.1 GCA_018823915.1 Candidatus Omnitrophota bacterium | reverse complement strand
GGTTCTGCCTGGGGAGAGTATAAAAAGAAAGGAAGTGTGTGCGGAGTAGAATTACCCTCTAATTTAAGAGAAGGAGAATTATTAGAGCAGCCGTTATTTACCCCTGCTACTAAAGCCGCGTCCGGCCACGATGAAAATGTAGGGTTCTCATTTATGGAGGAAAAAATTGGCAATGATTTAGCAAGAAGATTAAAAGAGGTAAGCTTAGCTATTTATAAAAAAGCTTCAGTTTACGCGAAAGCTAAGGGAATAATTATTGCCGATACAAAGTTTGAGTTTGGATTAGATAAAGGTGAGCTTATTTTGGTCGATGAAGTCTTAACACCTGATTCTTCGCGTTTCTGGGATAAAGACGCATATCTTTTAGGAAAACCGCCAAAAAACTTCGATAAACAATTCGTCCGTGATTACTTAGAAACGATAAACTGGGATAAAACCCCTCCCGGGCCAATTTTACCTCAAAGCATTGTCATCAAAACTTTAGAGAAATATAAAGAAGCGTCAAAAGTTTTAACCGAAATTATTCCTTAGCTTTTTTATCAACGATTTGCAGCCACAATTGTAAAGATTTCTTTTCCAATTTTTGCTCCTCATTCAGTTTCCTCTCCGGCCCTAGAAGCTTTTTTAGCTCTGTATCAACCTTAATTAATCGTTGGGTAAGTTGAGGTATAAAATTAGGAGGAAGCACGCCCCTTTCTATATCTTCTGCTAAATCCTCAGCGAGAAGATAAATTTTGCCTTCATCAAGAAGTTGGGGGATAGCTTTGACTGCATCTTCATTTTCCATTATGACTTTCTGAAATGCTTCAGCAAATCGATCTTTTACCTGACTTAAAGATAAATCAACAATGGTGTCTAATCTTCCTTCCGCCTCTTTTCTTATTGCCGGTAAGAGATTAAACCCTTGCTCAATTAACCCTTGGGTAATTGCAGGCGCAGAAGAAACGAGTTGCTTTTCTACTTCTTTCGAAACCTCATCTATCTTCGTAGTTATAAGGAAAGAAGCTAAAGATGTAATGTCTTCAGGAGTAAACGCGCGAGAGATAACATTGTGCAGGTAGGATAAATAGCCGACAACAGTTACCAAAATGATTAATCCCCCCACCAGCACAATCGTGGTGTGTTTCTTAATTGTTGCAGCCTTTTTACTGATGGATTCATTTAAAGTCTTAACAGATTTTTCAATTTCGCTAATTTTTCTTTCTTCTTCCATAATTCCTCCTTGCTATTTTTTAGATTCTTCAATCTCTCGAGATAACTTTTTACCGAGCAGTTCAAGGGTAGTAGCTATCAGTTTAAGTTCTGGCTGGGATTCCTTTTTGCCCCTTGTTTGTTTTCTAAACTCGTCAATAGTGATATTGATATTCGAGATAGCTTTTATGGGTTCTTCAAACTTACACATCATCTGATCCAAGAGAGCTTCTGTTAGAAGTTTCTCTATATTTCGCTTTAGCAGATTCTTGTTGCTCTCATTATGTAATCCAGGAACCAGCGTATAAATAAAATCCTCCTGACTTTGGAAAATATTAAATAGTCCGTCTTTAATTTGATCTACTGTATTTTTTCCGATATAGTTTATAAATTTATCTATTTCTTCTCCACCAACAGATAAAAAACTAGGCAGTGCTTTTTCAGCTTTTGTTTTTATCTGGTCGATATAGATTGGTGTTAGCCGGCTACCCATATCTACTATCCGCTGAGTATAAAGAGGTAAGCTACTTGTTATCTTTTGCAACATCAATTCCTGGGTTTTCGCTATGTCAAAACGTGTAGCTGTTTTGTATAATGCGAAAATGAAACTGCCTATTAGTAGCAGCATAGCCGCCATAATACAGATTTGGATCTTCTTTAGCTTTCTCTCTGCAGTGTGCGTCAAAGCGAATTTCTCCTGAATTTCATGGACTTGTTTGTCAAGTCGAACTACCCCTTTTTGTAAATCATTCTCAGCATGCTCTTCATTCATTTTTTGCCTCCTTTTGTTATCGACCCAAAAAGATTTTTTACAAACACAGTATACCTCATTATATAATAAAATGTCAAGTTTTTAAACAGTTTTTTTGCAATGCCATTGACTTTTTGCCTTTTTTGTTGTATATTCTAAGAGGAGGTGAAAATTATGAAAGCATTAAAGATAATATGTATTTTATTTTTAATTGTAAATTTTGTTTCTTGGGGGTTTACCGAAGATGTTAAGCGTGTTTCTAAGGTCATTGACGTAAGCGGTAAGGTTATAGTAAAGCCTTCTGGAGAGAAAGGATGGATTCCTGTCCAAAAGGGAATGATTATCAGTGAAGGAGACATTTTAAAAACGAAAGTAAATTCCTGGGCTTTATTAAACCTAAATGGAAGCGGCGAAACAGCCACTGTAGAAGTGGAAGAGAATTCCCAGCTCGCGTTTACTGAACTCACGAAAGATGATCAGGGAGTGGAAAAGACTTTTTTGGATTTAGCCCTGGGCAAGCTTCTCATTGAAGCTAAGAAACTGGAAAGTGAGAAATCAAAATTTGAAGTAAAGACTCCTACGTCCATTGTAGGAGTAAGAGGGACTACTTTCGCCATAGAAGTAGAAGCGATAGATTGATTTTCTTCCGCGGTGTGCCGAGCGGTAGCGGGCTATCTTGAAGATAAAAAAACCCTTCCTTTTAAATATCACCATAGCCATAATTGTAGCTTCTTCGGTGCTCATCTTTGCAGAAAAAGGTTTTCTAAAGCGTTTAGAATTAACGAGTTTAGATTTTCTCTTTCGCTTAAGGGGCCCTTCCTTATGCAATCCACATATAGTTATTGTAGAGATTAGTGACAGCGATATAGCTGCAATTGGCAGGTGGCCATGGAGGAGAAGATGGCATGCCCTTATGGTCAAGGCCTTAGGAGATTTAGGAGTAAAGTCTATTTACTTCGATGTTTTATTCTCTGAGAAATCATCTGAGGAAGACGATGGTTTATTTAGTGAAGCCATAAAAGAAGCAGGGAATGTTTACCTTCCCTTTGCCTTTTCCGGCCGCTCTACAGATTCCAAGAATGCCCTCCTTCCACTAGAGAAATTATCCTCTTACACAAAAGGAACCGGCTCAATAAATATTTATCCTGACATAGATGGTGTTTTAAGGAGGGTTCCTTTATTTTTTATGGGAGAAGAAGGCTTGGATCTTCATATAACTTTAAAACTCGCTATGGACTATTTGGGGCTTAAAATTAAAAAACTAAGACTTGATTATCTTTCTCTCTCCGGCCCCAAACAGAAAATGAAGATCCCTCTCCTAGAGAAAAATAAAATGTTGGTTAACTGGACAGGAAAGTGGGAAGAAACCTTTAAGCACTACTCTTTTTTAGATGTTTTGGGCGCTTACCAGGATTTTTTGAAAAATCAAACGGCAAAAATAGATTTAAAGCCTTTTAAGAATAGTATTTGTATCGTTGCTGCCACTGCTATGGGTCTTTACGACATAGAATCTATTCCCTTAGAACCAGTATATCCTAGCGCGGGAATTATCGCTACCGCCATAAGTAATATCTTAGATGAGGGTTTTATGGGGACGTTTCCTATTTGGTTTAATTGGCTGCTTATCTACATTTTAGCTTTAGCCCCGGCTTTGTTAATCTCAGGAGATAAACCCTTAAGAGAGATTTTATTGATGATTCCCGCGGGAGCTATTTTTTTAATTACAGTTTTTCTATTTTTTAAAAGAGGCATATGGATTGATTTCTCTGCTCCTTTGGTTTCATTTTCCGGAAGCTACCTTATTGTCGCTACCTGCAATTTTGTCCGCGTCTCAGTAGAGAAGAAGGGTTTTTTCAGATTAGCAGTTACTGATGAACTTACTGCCTTGTACAATATAAGGTATTTTAAGACGATTTTAAGAGCTGAGTGTCTTATGGCAAGAGTCGAGGCCAATAAAAGCTTTTGTATAGTTATGAGTGATGTTGACCATTTTAAGCATTTTAATGATACCTATGGGCATCAGGTAGGAGATTTAGTATTAAAAGAAGTGGCTGCTGTTTTAAAGGCCTCCGTACGGTCTTCTGATATTGTGGCTAGGTATGGGGGAGAGGAGATGATCGTTCTTCTAAGGGGTACTTCCCTAGAGGGTGGGTTAGTTGCTGGCAAGAAGATAAGAGAGAACGTAGAAAAACATTTAGTTAAGGATGAGGATAATAATTACAAAGTAACTATAAGCCTGGGGGTTTCTAGCTTTAACTCTCAGGATAACGAAGAGACAGTAATTAAAAGAGCAGACCAGGGTTTATATAAATCAAAAGAATTAGGAAGAAACCGCGTAGCAACAATAGAAAAGCCTTCTTTCCTGTAGATTTTTTCTTAGAAAGTAGTATAATTGTAAATAGTCAGTAAAGTACGTTTTATTGCAAAATGCAAATTGCAAAGTGAAAAATGCAAAATAAACTTAAAAGAAATAGAAGAAATAATAGAGATTATTGCAAAATTAGTAATTACGGCAAAGAAAAATAAATAAT
>JAHJHM010000159.1 GCA_018823915.1 Candidatus Omnitrophota bacterium | reverse complement strand
TTTGTCCATATTTTATGAAAAAACAGATCCATTTTCCATACAAGGCTTATAAAGGAGAGTTCTATCCTATAATCAACCTTCAACTTAAAGGGCCTACTGGACTTTTGGAAACTGAAGCGTACGTAGACAGCGGGGCGAGTACCTCTATCTTTTTGGCTACTATTGCCTCTGACTTGGGAATAAACTATACCAAGAGAGGAAAACTTACCTATATTATGGTGGGCGACGGTAGCTTCATCCCCGTCTATCTCACTACTATTCCTATTACGCTGGGACACATTTCCTTCCCCGCCACTATTGGATTCTCTTCTCACCTTGGCGCGGATTTTAATCTCCTCGGTCAAAAGAGCATCTTCGACCGCTTTATAGTCAGTTTCGATAAACGCAAAAAAATAGTTTCCTTCCAGCCTTATTAACAAACTCACCGGCGAGGCGGTGGTGGTGACTGCAGCGGACTTACCTAAAGGCGAATTACCGGCGGCGGAGCCGAAAGTGTCAAATGGCGTTTCTTCAAATAGGGACAGCGACCATTTTTCTCTCACCGGCGAGGCGGCAGGGTTAGCGCTCAGGATACCGCTCTCAGGATTCAGCCCGTTGAATTCTGAATCCTTAATCCTTAATCCTGTGCGCTTAATACTTGATCCTGTTAAAATTGGGCTGGAGGCGAGCTCTATCGGTAGTTGTATAGTAACTGTCGTGCCTTCTCTTACTTTGCTTTCAACCTCGATTGTGCCGCCGGCTTTCGTAATAATCTGTTCACATATACACAACCCCATACCAGTACCTAATTCTTTAGTCCTGAATCCTGGTTGAAATATCCTGCCTAAATTTTTTTCAGGTATTCCTGGGCCATTATCTGTAAAAGAAATATAAATCCATCCTTGGCCTATTCCTGTTGTAATCGTCAATCTGCCTTTTCTTTCTATTTTCTCTATTGCTTCTTCGGCATTGAGAATTAAATTTATATAAACTTGTTCTAATTCGTCTAAATAACCAATCTTAGGAAGATTGGGCTTAAAATCTTTTATTACCTCTATATCTTTTAACAAAGCGCACGAATTTATTATCTCCTCCAAATGCTTATTAATGTCAATTGGTTTTTTTATTTTTTGTTGTTCTCTCTCTCCTTTTGTAATTAACAATAATAAATTTTCTACTTCTTCTTTAAGATTTTCAAACTTAAGTATCTCTTGGTCTGTAAGACTATTTATAAATTGAAGCAATTCTGTATAACAGCTATATATCCTTTCAATTTGATAAATACTATCGTATTGGTCGTCTTTTGAGGTATAAGAAAAATTCCTCGCAAATTGATGTAGTCCTTTTAACTTACGTAAAATCTCTGCATTTTTTCTCTCTTTTTCCGGATCTAATTCTTTAAAGTCAGGTTGTCGATATTTGAAATAATCAAATACCCTGTTTGATTCTTCAAATATCCTAAAGGATCTTTCTGTAAGTAAAAACTTTACTTCCCTCGTTAATTGCATCCTTTCTTTATAGAAAGCCTCTAATGAGGACGCGCAAAAGATATTCATAAGAAATACTGTAACATTCTCTGCAGGGCAGTGTTCTTGTAGATAAGGCAGGTATATATCATTAAAGTTTCTTACTCCTGTACCAGGTAATTGCGCAAGGCAAAGGTCATAATTTTCATTTATTATCCATTCAGCAAACTGCTCTTTTGTCACTAACCCGTCTTTATTCTTATAATACGCATCTATTCTTTTCTCGATTTCTCCCACCGGCGAGGCGGCAAAGGCTACCCCTTTCATCTCCCTGACACATTCTAAGTCAGACTTAAAATGTGTCATGTGGGACACTTCAGGTCTGACTGGTTTTGTTCCACGTAGAACACTTGTTAGCTTCGCTTCCAAGGAAGAAAGCGCTTTCACCAAAGGTAAAAAATAATAAAGATGGGGGTATCGATAAACCTCAGCTGCCTTCCAAAAGACTACTCTGGCTAATGAGTGCCGCGGTAAGTTTTTCCCTAATGATCTTCGCTGTATCATCGCTAAGGATTTGCCAGCCGCTCTGTGATTTTCCTCTAACTCTACTGCCTTGGATAACGAAATCAAATCCAGAATACCATCCTGGATAGCTTGCCTGAAGAAAAATCCCTTTATTTCCTCCGAGAACTTCGTAAGACCTAACTTCCAAATTATGAATAGTACGCATTTTATACCTCCTTTTATTAGTTCGTAGTTCGTAGTTCGTAGTTCATAGTTAGATATAAAAGAGGCGGCAGGAGAAGAAGCACCACCAGCCACGGTGAGGTAACTTCTCCTTAAATCCTGCCACCCATTATTCTTGTCGTTAGTGAATTGTCGTTCGTGAATCGTGCTTTCCCTTCTCCCAACCGGCGAGGCGGCTGGCTGGCCGGCGAATAAATCTCTTATCTTTTCCTTACTTAAAGAAAATTTAAGCTGAAATTTTTCTAGATTATCCGCCACTTTTAAATCTCTGCCAAAATTATCTTCATCCTTCTCATTACAAAAATCCTCTTGCGCGAATAAACCTTTCTGTCCATACTCTTCCTTTATATATTCCGGCAATACCTTATTAATTGCTCCAAGCTGCTCAAAAAGTATTTCGTTTATTACGTCTATCTCTTTAATAAATTTAGCTGCTTCATAAGAAGAATCGGAAAGCTCACCAAAATCAAACAAAAATAATTTTAATCCGCCTTTTTCCACACCATAATTCTCTAATGTACCATAACGGTCAGCATCAACTACGCCTCGATTATATTCTTTAATAACTATCCTGCGGTATCTATCTATTGCGTTACAACAAGCACCAATACGGTCATTACGGGATAAACGCTTTAGATACTCTACCCAGAGGATAACGTCCTTTTGCACGATCACTACTTCTTCCTCGCAAAATCCTCTTCCTTTCGCTCTAAAGAAAAACAAATCTTCTTCACTTTCTCTTGAATCAAATAAAATCGTAGGAACAGCCAACCCTCCTAATTTTTTCATTGCAATATCTTTTAGCTTACTAATCCAATACAAATCTATATATTTAAACGTATGCGCGTGAGGGTATTTAAGGATATAACCCCCTGCCTCTCTTAGACAATAAAGATGCTTACCGCTGCCGCCATAGCTTAATTCAGTTTCTTTCTGAGATGAAGCTTTTTCCTCTTTAGCATCCGCTATCAACTCTATGAATGGCTTTACTGCTGAAAGCAAAAATTTACCTTTCACATCATAAACATCACTTATGCCTAATTGACTAAGGATTTTCCTCAACCTGCCTATATCCTCTATTTCTAAAACCGCGGTTAGCTCTCTCAAAGACACGTGAAGTAAAATTTCCTGCAAAGAAGATTTAAACCGCTCGTAAATCACCCATCTACTTTCTGTTTTATCGCTTCTGATAGAGGAAGACGAAGCGTTTAAAATTGTGATACCCTCATTCTTTGGCGCCAAATGGCCGAAAGAAATCAGACCTCCGTAAAGAATAAAAAGAATATCTTTATCTTTCTGGTAATCTACTCCCATTGGCTTAAGGCCTAAACGGTTAGAAAACCTTTTCGCCCTTCTATCTTCACCACTTAACGACTCAAACACTATTTTCCGGTATCCTTTATTATCCACTTGTTTAACAAATTCCTGCCACAACTTTATCCCTATGCCTCTTCCATTTAAATGAGGAAGCACAGAAAAACGCGCGCATGTTACTGTATCACCTTCTGCTTTCCCTAAAATATAACCTAACAACTTTCCGTTTAGGCACGCGGCTATCCTTATGGAATATTTATTTAATTCCTTCCTAAACCGCCCTGGCGGCCAGCCTACCCCTCTTTTTCTAAATATTCCCTCTGCTAGCGATAATTCCCTTCTCCTCTTTTTATCTTCTAGAAATTTCTCATTCATCTCTACCATCTCAACCCTATCCAAGGAAAATGGTTCTTCAAGAAGAAGTTTCTTCTTCTTAGCCAATTTTATTATTCTCTCACCCATCTTGCGGCTAAATTTATCAGGATTTGTTCGCGCCAGGCGCTTAAGAACATATCCCCATCGCCGTACAAGGTATTCAGCCCTATCATCGTTAACCTCATTAACAGAATTTTGACAGTAATCCTTGAGCAATTTATCAAATTCTTTCTTCTTTTCTTTATAAAGATTTTTTATCCTCGTATATTCTTGACTAAATGCCTTAAGGTAAATATTAATTATTTCTTCTCTTTCTTCTTCTGACAAATATATGCCTTCTTCAATAAGCATATCAAGAAACTCAACGATAAACTCACTGAATACTTTGATCCTGCCGCATTTAGCAAATTCAAATGTTTTAGTTTGGTGGGTTAAAAAAAGCTTACCTAACGCAAGATTAAAAACTTCATCGCCACGGCCAATTTCATTCATTCCTAAAATCTGTTTTATCGCCGCGGCTCTTCCGAAAAGACGCGCTAATTCCTTTGCTTTTTCCGGTTCAAGCTCTTCGGGGTCTATTTTGTATTTGCCGGAGACAAATTCCCTTAAATAGAAAATTAGCTTTTCTTTATCTTCTCCTAATAATTCACTCGTCACCAGGCTCCCCTTCACTACTAGCCTATCTACAGAAGGGCAAACTATTTCGGTATCTTCTCCTAATAATTCGCTCATCACCCAACTTCCTTCCATATCGCCATCAAAAAATAATCCCGGCTCCTGAGTGGGAAGTTTTAGGCGCATAAAAAACATCTTCTCTTCTTCGCTCTCCTTGGATTTTCTTGCTAAAATAATATATCTATCAGCAATGATTTTTTTACCCGGCTCTTTCTCCTCCTTAAAACTGCTTACCCTTCCGATATTGATTGGCCCGGCTAAACCAAATTTTTCCTTAAGAACACCCCTAACTATTTCTTTTACTCCCGGCTCATTTACCCATTCAATATTCCCAAAAAAAGAAGGGTCGTTCTTTAAAACTTGTTTTTTTGCCCCCTCTAAGCCAATACGGTCTAACCAACTTTCTAACTCTACTGCCCACCTTCTCAGCTTCTCATCCTCTCCTCTCCTCCAACATCTTCTCCCCTCTTTTTCGAAATACATATCTTCTTCTAACCATGGCCGCACTGACTCTTGGATGCCCTCGGTAAATAGAGTGACGGCTTTACCGGACATTTTCTCTTTTCTCTTCTCATTCCTCCAGCCTTTGGCCTGTGTACTACTCTCATCAATAACCTCTATATCATTCTCGTTAATAGAATTGTAGACATCTTTAAATACTGCCTGTAAAAAATCTCTCCCCTCCTTAGCTAGTATCTTCTCTTTACTTTCTGTATCCTTAAAACTATATCTTCCTTGCTCTACTAACCGTTGAATTTTTTCTTTAAATTTATGAAGATGTAAGCCAAAAATATCGACCATACTCCCGGATAATTCTTCGAGCATCTGCTTAAACTTTAAAGGATCATTAAAGACTTTTAAGATATTTCTTACTCCTCCAATGGTAAAAAATTTGCTTTCATCGCTTCCTAAGTAATAATGATTACCTGCAGGTGTTTGCCTGAATGCTTGTTCTATTTTTTCTTTTATCTCTTCCAGAGTAAGTCGGGGATGAACAATCTCCCAAAGCCCCTCTTCTTTTTTCATTATCTTTATCAAGGTTTCGCTTAAAGCAACGGCTATTTTGTCCTTGGAAATAAACTTAGAAAGAATTCTCTTAACTTCAACCGCTCTTATGGCCATATCCGGCTTTGGCTCTCCCCATTCCCTTTCTATTTTCATAGCGCCAATGGTAGGATCAACCACCACCCTATCCTGTCCCTTTTTAACTATAATCCTTATACCTTCTCTATGCAGAATAATTATCTCTTCATCAGAAATCTCTTCTAAACCAAAAGTTTTTCGGTAAGCATTAATGTCCACGATAAACTGCCCTACTATCCAAATATGTGCCGGGCCGGTAGCAATTATTCCTTTACCATTACCAAAAGGGATACTTATCTTTTTGAGTGTAGCCGGGGTAAAAACAATCATCATATTTTTCTTTAGGCGGCCTTCCTCATCTAATGCTCCGGGCAGCTCGCCACGAGGATAATCGCCACGAGGATAAGCAATTCCCATTACCCCATCTTTTTCACTATACGATCTCCTTCCGTCAACCAATCTCTGATGAGTCATCTCACAATGCAAAGCAAGCTCAATTAATTTTTCATTCACCGGTAAGTTGATTTCTTCTCGACGATCAATTAATTCTTTATAGAGACGGCTCAATCTCCCATAGTGGGCTATCCACCCTTTAATGTTTAATCCTTCCTTCCTTAAAGCTTCCAACTCTTGCTTAATTTCTTTTTCTACCCTCTTAATCTCTTTTTCTCCTACCGCCCTACCCCCTGCCTGATACCCTTTTAAAAACTCTCCTGACCTATGTGGTTGCAAAATCGAGCTGGAGGCATTAACAACATACGGCGATGAGATTTTCTTCACCGGTGAAGAACTTACAAGCACAGCTTTTGTTTTCTCTAAAATCATTCGAAACTTAGCTGCAGCATGCCCTTGTTCGGCTAATTTCTCCTGAACTTTGCTAATTCCTTTTTGGCTCCAGAGAGCTTTTTCTGGTATCATAGATAAATCTTTTTCTCCAAGCAGAAGCTGGCAAAATTCAATTGCCTTTTGGTAATCTCCGGTGCTTTTTGCTTCTTGGCGCAGCCAGACGAATATCCGCCTTAGGCGCCGGCTTAAGTGTAATTGTTCCTCCAACCCCAATTCATTTTCTCTATTTACTCTCACTGCTTCGGCTAAATTCTTTATTGCTTTAGCATTGGCGTTTTCTTCTATTGATTTTATATCACCAAGGGCACGGATATAATATTGAATCGCCGATATCCTCTGCTCTTGTTCCCCGCTGCATACTCTTGCCAATCCTGCCAATATATCCAAGGCCTTTTTGTATTCACCAAACTCCGACCAGCTCAATGTCAGCTCAATTAAGTCTTCTCTTTTTTTGCTGCCCAATAATTTTTTTATTTTTGTCTCATACAACAGAGGGACATCAATAATCGCGCCGTCAATATCTACCATAAGAATATGACAGAGTAAATTACCCTCCTGGTCAATTTTAGGCTCAGGGATAGTAATCTCTTTACTCCAGGGATATTCTCTTATCATCCCGGCAAAGATAAGAATGTCTAAAGCTCTAACCGGAACCAATTCTTGAGTAATAAAAATATGATGAGGGTTAATATCAAACTTTTTAAATACTTCTTTTTCTTTGGGAGAAAAAGGCTCTTTCTCCTGCCAGGGCAATCTCCCTGTTTGCGCGACAATAAATCCGGCGAATGAACCTCTGCGTTTTCTCATCAAGCCCGCGCTCATTAATGCTTCCCGCGCCCCTCCTACGCCGATAATAAGGCTAACCCCCTCACTCATCCCCATCTTCAACCCTTCTGACCAATCATCGCCCTCTAACAACAAAACATTCTTATACCAATATCGGCCGTCACTCCCCTTTACTTTTTTCTCTAATCTCTTCCATTCTCTTTCCCATTCCTCACTACTAAACCCCTCACCGGCAAATGCCCTTATTAACTCTTTATGCCTCGGACGGAAAAGAATCGCTGCCCGGGAATTTTTTTCTTCTAATGCACCTTTAACATCATCGGCAACTCGAGAATAAAAGTCTTCTTTACCCCAGTATTTAGCGATAATTTCCGCTAATAGTGAATCAATCCCTTCTTTTGCCGCGGCTATCTTAAAGAAGTAAGTCTCGGGCAAAGTTTTAATCTCTTTAGCAATCATCGCCCCCAAAACCGTGCCTATTTTTTTGGGATTTATCAACCCTTCTGAAACCTCCAATAATCCAAATACACCCTTGATTTTAGAGCCTTCTCCTAATACTTCCCCCAAAGATAATCCCGGTGTCCGCTTCCAGGGCATTTGGCATCCGCTAACCACCAACTGATTATCCAAACTAGACCCTAAATCTTTTCTTATCCAATTAGTTATCCCCACCAAAAAGCGAAATATATTCAAGCGGTTACTGTTGCGGCTGCGATATCTTAGACTATAAGCAATCAGCCGGCCGATAGAGCCTAAAAAGGCGTAGTCTTCTCCTAAGGGAACCTCTTGCGGCGACACCTCTTCTTCTCTTGCAGCAGGAACTAATTCTTTTATCTTGCCCACACTTACATTGAGAATCTGAGGGTCTAAGCCGGTTGAAAAGCTTTCTTCAGTCACTTTGCGCAAAAAGTAGTTTAAATGCCGCTGTTTGATCGCATTTTTATATTCTGCTGTTTTTCTCAACTTACTTTCCATATGCTGACTTATCTTGGCGGCAATTCCTTTTAAAACTCCCTCCCTGCATCCACCTTCCTCAATCTCTTCAAGAAAAGGCTCAACATTACGGATGAACTCTTTAATCTTAGCAAAATTTGCTAAAGGAACGCTTAATTCAACCTTCTTTCCTTTACTAATGAAATTCTTATAGGCATAAACAATAAATTCATATCGGGCTGCCCAATTCCCGCAGATAGAAACATCTTTGCCTGCCCTTGCTGCTTGTTCTACGATTTTCTCGACTATTTTAACTCCTTGCTCAAAAGGAATATCCTGCCGGTCAATAAGATCATTGGTGCCGATAGAAAAATAATCTGCCTGTTTTACAATAGATTCTAATTTCTTCACCGCTTCTTTAGTTTCAATCATTACTCCAATTTTTAAGCCGGCAGCATCCTTTCTGTCTATTTCACCGAAAGCGATTAACTCTTTCTTTACCCCTCTAAATACCTTTTTTACTTCTTTAATTTCTTTTACTTTGTTAACCATAGGAATAAAAAACGAAGTCTTTTTGTCCACTTTATAAACAAGAAGAATTGCTTTTAGCAGTTTCCTTAAAACTAACTTTCCTCGGGAAGATAAAAGAAATTTCAATCCGTATCCCTGGCCAAAAGAAGCAAAAGCTTTCAAATCCTTATCTTCCTGATAATCAAGAAGGCGTATTCTGCCGGGAAACCAAGATAGCCACTCAACCAATTTCTTAAGAGTAGGCATTAGGTATTCATAGAGTAATTCCGTACGTACCAGCCCCACCAGCGGCCGGCCCAATTTCTCATAAAGCAGGCTTTCTTTTTCTATCTCCGCTCCTACGTTTACCTTTACTTCTATATTTTTAGGCAGAGGCTCAGATAATCTTTGATCATAGATCTCGTCTAACGCCAATCGATCTTCTATCTGTTTGCGATAACGGCGTAAAGTATCTCTCTTAAGATTTGTAACTACTACACTTTTTTCTCCATCTACAGCAACATAATCTCCTGTATTAAGGAAAGAAAACTCCCCCTGCAGGAGAATAGGAATATCTTTTGTGAAAGTTAACCAATGTGCTTTTCCGGGATCGCGCTCTGATAAAATCCCTACTAAGTGAAGCGCTTCCCGATATTCTTTCACCTGCAGCCAATTTAACGATTGAGCGGCTAAAACAATCCCTCTTTTTTCCTGAATACGGGAAATTATCTTCTCCGGATCCTGAAACTTGCCCTGCAAGAGAAAAGAAAGAAAATCAAACAGGCGCCTCTGATGCGCCTCTATCCGCTTGCCCCCAATAGCTAAATTAATCGCCGCATCAGGATAAAGCCCCTGATTTATCTTCTTAATAATCTCTGCTTTTAATTGCAGGGATTCATCCCCCTCAATAATGGTATCTGCCCAATGGCGAAAGTAATTAACGTAAACCCCTGCTTCCTGCCTATTGTTTTTATCAAACTCCTTACTCTTTCTAAAATTGCAAACCAAATCATAAAGAATACCTTTTGTTTCCGGCGAAGCTATCCTGTAAAACTTTATTGCTTCATAAAAACATAGATAAAGAGGCAATCTTTCCTTGCGGATATTTTCTTTTATCTCTGGCGCTTTAAGCATTACCGAACGGCCAATTGACCCTAGATCTATCTTCCCTTTGTCTATTTCTTTTAAAAGCGGCTCTAATATTTGAATGAACTTTCCTTCTTCGCTTTTAATTGAAACTTCATTCAATTCATAGCGCTGTTTAAGCCTATCTTCAATTTTACTCTTATCCTCAGCAGGTAAGTTTAATCTTTTTGCTGTTTGTTCAAAGAAAGCATAAGCTTGAAGCTTTTTTTGACAAATTTCCTCAAAAATTTCTCTTTTAAGCTCGCTAACCCTGCCGTTACCAATCGACAATTCTAATTCGCTCAATATCTGTCTAAAGTATGCTTTCTCTTCTCTTATTTTTAACTCAATTATCTCTTGAGGAGCTCCCTGAGGAGCCAAAGAAAAAGCCGCTTCTTCCAGCTTATCTCCCGCAGATAGTTTCAACACTGTTCCTAATCCCAAGTAGCCGGGATTTGCCGAAATTTTGGCTTTAATCTCCTCATCTTTTGCCGGAAAAATAACTGGAGAACCTATTGCCTTTGTCCTAAGAATTTTTGCCGCCGGCGAACTACAATCTTTTCCAGATGGACTATGAGCTAAATCCTTTGAGCTTATTAGGCTTGTTGAGTTATTGAGTTTTTGAATTAGTGCCGCAGAAGAAGCATCGGCCCCCTTAACTGCTTCTCTTTTTCTAATCTTCTCGGCCTTAGCCCATAGGTTAATAATTCCTGCCGCCTGATATCTTTCCTCGCCGATAGTTAAGCCGATCATCAACGAACGATATGAACGCTGGCCATAAGAATCTTGTTGAGAATAATCCCGATATTGAGAATAAAGCCGGGAAATTTCCTCTATGCCTTCAATAAAAGAATCGGGATTCGGCAGCCGTTCATAAGATTTATTACCAAAACCATCATCAATTTCGCTTAGAAAAGAATTAAACTCAATAATAATACCTACTTTACTCACATGTTTTATCCCCTCTTCAAACCTTTTATCTTTACTTATAACAATCCTACCTAATCTTTCTTTTGGCCCGGCGCCAAAGATAACAAAAATTATTCCGCCGTCCTGCATAAGATCGGCGTAACTCTGCGCGGCTGCCTCTTTAAATTTCCAGGCAATAATCATACCAACATCCGCTCCCTGCTGGATAATCCAAGAAGTAAAAATATCGTGTTCAGCAATAAAGATAAGGCTCCCTTTTAGGCCTAGATAGGGATCGGACATTAAACGCTCTGCCCTTTCTCTTACCTTCTTTCCAAATTCCCCAAACTCACGGCCTCCAGTAAATAAAACCGGCTTTGCGGCAACAAACCTCTGCCGGAATGCTTCATTATTCTCCAGTAACTCCAAGATAAGATCGGCGCATTTATAGTCAACCAACCGGCGCGCGCCGGCAATAAAGGCTCTGTCTATCAACGCGTCCAATTCTTCGTCAGTTAAACCTGTGTCGCCGAATGTCTTCTTCTTTAACTCCTCAATAAATCTTTTCTTTTGTATTCTTTTTGCTGTCAACAGTTCTTCAATAAATTTTACCTGCTGATTCTCATCATTATCTAAATAAAATTTTAATAAATCATAATCCTCTTCGCAATCTTCCCGCAGCCCTAATATCTTCATATATTTATTTACTACTTTACGCACCTCATCCCCCATCCAGCGCTTGCTTACTGCGCCTTCGGTATTGCGCCAGAGATTATCCTGCCGAACCAAATCTCTAAAATCCTTGAAAATCTCCTCTTTTAGTTTCTGCGTATGTATATCAGAGCATCCGGTAATAAAATTCCAGGCATTGTTATTCTTCTTTAGCGCCCGGGCAGTCAACTTTGCCATATCCACGATTTTTCTGCCTAATTCATCCTTCCAAACGATACAATCATTATATTCTTGCGATATCTTTAAAATCTTAAACAAAGCCTCTTCGTAAAAAGCCATGCCTGCAAGAACAATGGTATGATTATAGTGATGCACAGAGACATTCTCAGGAGCAAACAACGGATCATACTTATGCTTATCCTCAACTACCCAAGGAAAAACCAAAGTAGTATTTACTTCACTCATCGTAAAAATAAGGGAGTTACGCTTACCTTCCTCCCTTTCTTTGATAAACCGCAGATAAGCCTCACGGTAAATAATACTCTGTAAAGCCCTCCATTTGTCATTGTTCTCACCGGGGTAAATTTCAAGATAAATCTCAGGGCAAACCAGCCAATATTGACTTACGGGAAGGTGCTTCTCTTTAAATATTCCTGCGATTACAACCTCATTTTTTAATCCAAAATAATCTACCGCATCTTTTTCTAACTTTATCTCAACCGTTTTTACCGGGTCACCGAAAAGTTTAATCGCCTCATTTACAACCTCTTCTTCAACCTCTTCTCCCGGTTTTTTAAAGCCCCTGATAAACTTGCTGTAAAAAACGCCGCAAACCGCAAAGTGTTCTTTTGCCCATTCCTCTCCCAGAATACTTTTGAGCACTTCATGCTCTGAACGGGTTAAATCCGGCTTAAAACTTCCTAAGCCGCCGGCCATCATCAGCATAGCGAATCTTTGAGTTAATTTTTGCGCTTTATATTCGCCTATTCCGGATCGTATCAATGACTGTTTTAAGTCCTCCATAAAACTTCGCTCCACACAATGCTCCATCTGGAAGGAGTAAATTGAACAATGCTCTAAAATATCTTTTAAAGATAAAAGGACTTCTTTTTTATAGGTTCTAGCCCACCAAAAATCAATAGTCAAACCGCCGGCTGGAAGGCCTACTTCTTGAGACATAATCAGGTTGTTGACCAAAAATTCTATCTGCGGTTTACTTAAAACCATTTGCGCCTCTTTCTTCTTTTCCTCTTCATTGCCTTCGCCGACTACGGTTATGTAATCATTTAATAATTCCTTTACTTTCGCGGCTGCTTCGGGATTATCTTTATGCTCTAAAACCCATTTCCACAATTCATCGTCTCTTCTGGCATACCCTTCTTCTGTTGCTAATTTTCGCAGATAATCGTCAATTTCTACCTCGAAATTTCCAACTACCCAACTCAAATCCTCTGCGCTAAACTCTGTAAAATTCCTAAGGCATTGCAAACAAGCTCTGCCTAAATTTCTTAAGTCCTTATCAACAACAGCATTTAGTGTATCTAATATATAATTATTCACTTGGTCCTGGGTTAATTTTGGCCGGCCATGCTGTAAAATATTAGAAAAACTACTATTATTCCAATTCTCGCAATTTTTAACCGGCCCTAATAATTCCGGCATAGATAATAACCATGCCAGCATATGAATTGTCCCGATACCCTCGGGCGCAGGCGCCTCTTTCAAATGCTTTTCTACCTGCTGAATGAAATAGCCGGTAAAATCAGGATTCACGCGATTAGCTTTAAACCAACTATAAATTTGCGTTCCTCTTTCGTAATTATCATATTGCTGCATCAGGAATACGAACTTTTGTTGGATAAATCTCTCTATCCACTGATCCTCTACGATAATATGTTTGTTAAATCCTTGATTGGTTATACATTCCAAAGAAATATTCCCAATCAAGGATTGACAAAGATAATCAATAAAAGTATTTTCTGCTTCTTCCGCGTTCAAACCATAGATACGGTAAATTATATTTTGCAGAATAAGCATAGAGTCGTGGGTGCCTTCTTCAAGAAAATAGATAAGGCAGGGATGGATATTTAGGAAGGGATATTCTTGATTTCCTAATGCAGGGATAAACTCAATAAGACGGCGGCATAGTTGGCTATTATAGTCAAAAGCTCCCGTATCCGGGGTTATCCTGATTTTGAATTTTAATTGAGGAGGGGCTTGGCCGCGATACAACCTAAACATCTCCTGAAGATGTTCTTTAAATACACCAGGTAATAATTCCTGCGGCGAAAGATTAAGGTCAACTAAAACCAATTCCCTATTATCATTTATCCTAAACGGCCCGAATTCCTGCGGGTTTATGCTGGCATAATGTCTCTGCCTTGCGGGCAAAAGCCCGAACGGAGAATGCTTGTCCTCTAAGGGTGAGCTTGACAGCGACAAAACCTCTCCTACTATATCGCGCTGTTTATTAAATTTCGGAAGGCTGTGATTGCGGATAATTCCAACAATTCTCATCTCCTTAGGTAAATCAAAAAATAACTGATTACCTAAAGAAAAATAAATACCTAACTCTTGAATAACCTTTCCATTGAAAATTAACGAGTTCAATACAACGCCCACTGACTCTTTATTAACAAGGCTGCTCGACGCATTGCACGTTATGGAAAAGAAAACATTTTTCTGCACTGTGCTTCTTTTTATCATTAAAGCCGTGAATATGTAATTTGCCTTGATTAGCTCCTGCAAAGGGTTAGGGCCGTTGACCGGGCCAAGGTCAGGATTAATCCTATCAAAATACCAGCCTCTTTGCTTAGGAGTATCTATCCAACCGCGGTCTGAAGAATAATTGTTTGAATAGCGCACTTGAACATCTTTACCGTATAGTTCCAGCGGGATATTGTGGTTTAATAAATAATCCGCATACCCATCTCCCTTTGCCATAAAGAATGACATCTGTCGGCTAAATCTCTCCCAGTCAATCATCTCAGCAACAGGCGGCATTTCTTCTATCGGAGTCTGAGTAAAGGCGGCAAAGGCAACCAGGTAGCAATCTTCCATAATTCTTGAAAGCTTATCAGGCTTCTGCCAATCAAGCTCTCCCCTCTCCCTTAAATACCTGCCGCTAACTAAAGCTGCGGATAAGAGATAATCTCCTAAGTAGCTGGCAAGATAAAATACTTGAGGATTATAAGTCGGGTGCTCACTTCTTAAGGTATGCGTATGCCTTGAGAGAGGGTTGTCATCTTTAGTTAATTCTTCTAAGGAGTACAGGTCTGGGAAATCTGCGATTCCCGCAAGCCTCAGATTAGGGTATTGCACGGCATTTGGCCAAGCATGCAATCTTCCCGCTCCGGAGCGCGTTCCCATTGGCCTAATGATATCCACCATCCAAAGATACATCCCTCTGTCTTGCCTGCCGTGTTGAATTACATTATGGAAAAGTTCTATTAGCGCTGTATGAATTATGCCATAACGAGCAAGGCTAAATAGGTCATAGACGTTATTAAGCAGCGCTTCCTTGAATGCCTCTGGCGTAAGAGTAGAGTCGCTAAGATACGTAAAATAGCTGCTATCATGGGTTTCATAGGCCATTAAGGTATAGCAGCCGGCGGAATTATCCAATGCAAAGCGGCTGCCGTCTTTGTCTATCTGGTTGTTGATCGCTTCTTTAGAAGCAGAATCCAATTTTTCTAGTCTGACTACGCGGCTTCCCTGTATCAGGAAGGCTGTGGGATAACTACCCCTTAAGCCAAATTCCTTTTTATGTTTATTCAGGTAATCAAACATCTGGCTTTCGTAATCAAGCAGCCATACTTCTTCGACCCGTTTTAGAAATTTCAGAGCAAGGCATTTGCCCTGCGCGCCACTATAGATTAAAGTCCTGCCTTGCGCGCCAACTAATTGATAACCGTTAGAAAGAATTTTTTTAAGGCTGTTATAGACCGGGATATTTTTAACTTTTGCTGCCTCTGGCTTTGGTAAAGCCTCCGGAAGCTCTATTGTGCCGGGGCTTTTTGTCTTTCTCAATATCCTTTCCGCCAATTCGCTTGCTGAATTAGGGCTGTTGCCGCCCTCCCTGAAATCTATAGAGGATAACCCTACTTGTTCTTTTATGCATTGCCAGATAAATGCTGCTGGATTATCACAATTCAAGTATTGAGTAATTGTTTCTTCGTTATAGGAAGGGATATATTCCTGCCATAAGTTATACTTTTGCCAATCCTCATCAAGGATCTTTCC
>JAHJHM010000158.1 GCA_018823915.1 Candidatus Omnitrophota bacterium | reverse complement strand
GGAAGGCAATCACCAGTTAAAAATAGGAGGGCCCGTGGCAGGCAGCCCCCTATTTACCAAGGAAGACTTAATTGATATTGGTCGCAGGAAACATTTAGAAGTTTATTTTTCTGCCAGCCTCATGAAGAAACCGTGGTTGGAAAACAACCCTAAGGTAATTAATAGCCTAATAGAAGCTATATCTAAACTTCCGCCGGGAATTTTAGAAATGGTAGATTTAAGCAAGCTTCCTGATGCAAGAGTTCCCGTTTTTGTTGATTTAAGGGATTTAAAAGATGAAAACAATGGAAAAGCAAGTAGAAGAATGGGGCGTGCTACCATTTACTTATCTGGCCGCATAGTAAAGATAGGAAGGTGGATTATAAAGGTAAGAGGAGATAAGCTGGCTAAGACCTTTCTTCATGAGCTAATCCATGTTTTTAGTTCAGCAAAAAGTAAAGATGCCTCTAATATAATTTCATCTCAAGACTGGAGAGAAATAGAGAAAGTAGGTGGATTTGTTGAATCTTTTCTTTTGGAGGATTCTAAATATAAGGTAGATGTTTTTGGAGAACTTTACAACACCGCCAAAAGTATATGGGTATTAAGAGAGAAAGGTAGATACGTAAGTTATATAAGAAGAAGCATTTGGGATCATTTAGAAGGGGAGGGATTAATAAAGAGGGAGAGCGGATTCCCTAGATATCCTTACATAGAGAAAAAGATAGAAGGAAGAAAGGAGAAGATTTATTTAAAATTTGCCACTATTACTAGAAATAGAGCAATGAGAGAATTTCCTGAAGAATTCCTCGCCTATTTATTTACTGATTACTTCTTTAAGCCTCTGAAGGTTAAAGAAAGACATCCGGCTCTTATCCCCATTTTTCAGAGGATTGAAGAAAAGATTAGATCCAAGAAAGCACCAATTGTTTCTTCAGCGGTTACCAGAGGCGGTTTAAAGATAAGGCATATTTTGATAGGGGCGGGTTTATTAGCGGCGATTTTTGAATTGTGGCCGGAGAAAAGCGTAGAAGGCAGAGGTGATCGCAGTAGTCTTTGCGTTACAGATTTTTTATTGAAAACTAAAGCTAATGGAGTTCAGTCTGGATATGTATGGGATACAACAGAAGAAAAAGAGAAGGCAAAGATTTTTCCTTCCAAGAGGATAACTAAGCAAGATGCTTCAGCCAAAAGAACCTCTAAAGAAGCGATAGAAAGGGTATTTAAAGGCGTTGCTGAGCAAAGCGGCATGGATGAAAGGTTTATTTGGGCGATAGGCGAGGCGGAATCAGATGGTTCTCAGTATAATAAGGATGGCACGGTTAAAGAATCTGGGAAGGGAGCAGCAGGAAGGATGCAGGTTACTCCTATTGCGATCAGAGAGGTAAACCGGCAGATTAAAAGAGGTAATAAGGTAGTTATTAAGTTACTAGAAGGAGAAAAGGCAGATTGGCAGAGAGTAAAGTTTGATGAAGAACACAATATCCGCGTAGGGACAGCATATTTGTATATTCATTGGGATTTTTTCCGCCGCCAGCAGTTAGTATCTATTAATGGCAAGTGGCGTTTAGTCAGAAAGCCTCTTTCTTATTTTAAAAACGGAGGTAGGCGAAATTTCCGTTTTGAACGGCCGCCAGTTGCTGCTTATAATTCCGGCCCAAAAATAGTTATTGAGAGTTTACAGCAGCATGGCCCTGAATGGTACGAATATTTATATACAGAGACAAAAGGCCACAGGGAGAGATTTCTTGAACGTTATTACAAAGCGAAAAGTGCCTCCAGCCCAATAGTAAATCAGCCCATAATCCGCAATGCCAAACAGCCTAATGACCGTATTCCCGAAACATTGGAAGATTTTGTAACTATCTTCGGTAATGATGAGGCTATTAAGGGAAATGTAAACTATGACATAATTGCAGCATTAGCGGCACAATGGAATGAGAAGGATTTGGAAGTTGTGGTACGGCGGATGAGAAATACTTTGGCAATTTATCATGCGCTTGCCGCGTTAAGAAAATCCAACGCAGAATTACTTGCTCAATTTGAGGAGGATAATCCAGGGAAAGAAGCGGGGTCTATCCTGAATCAGCTGGCAGAACAAACTCATACATCCTGGTTTAATGGTGAAAAGCAGAAGAGTAGTTATATTGAGTATACACAACAGCTACACGATTTTCTTGCCCGCTATATTAAATTGAGCATGGTGAAAGTTGAAGATGGGCTGGGGCAGGGCTATGCATTAATACTTGGTGAATTTGAAAATCCGAGGAAAAAATTTAAGCTAAAGGTTTCAAATTTCGAATTCTCTAGTGATGAGCAAAGAATACAATTTAGCGCAGAGTTTAGGAAAATAACAGGAAAGAATTTCGATGAAGATGTAGTAATCAATACTATATCCGGTGAATGGGATGTACTTAATAACATTAAAGTTCAGACCAACCCTGAAACATGGAGCAGTATCCGTCCAGAATATCTCTATGGACTTCAAGCGGATGCGGTGGGAGCAGTTATGGCGGCATTGTACCGTAATGATTTGGTGAGTAATTTGGGCCAGGGAAACTTTAAAGATAAGATGGGAGCATTGATATATATTTTGAGGATAATTAATTTGGGATGGCGCCTTAATAATCCTTGGGGCGGCTTTACGGACAGGTTAATTCATCGTCCGTTTGATCTTGAGGAGAACGGCGGGATTGGGATTGAAGATATTGTTAAGGATGCTATAGTTTTGAAAACTATTTTAGAAGTATTAATAAGAGCTATTAGGCAAGGGCAAGTTAAGCTTGATGTAAAAATAAGAGAAGGTTTAGAACGTGCTTTTGATGCAGGTTTAGATGAAGTCCTTAAGGAATTAATTGATAGGAGTAGATTAATTGAGGCAGTAAGGGCTTTTAGGATTGCGGAGGATTTTACGATTGATGCGATTCCACTCTCTAGTTTTTCATCGGAAAGTTCATTCCCCAACACTTCCAGCCCAGTGGTGAATAAAGATTTATCAAACTTTCTTGAATCATTAATGATTAAGGTTTACAACAAGAGTCAGCCTATGACTGAGGAAGAAGTTGAACGATTAATTGCCGATATGAGAGAGGAATTGAATAAAGATTATTTTCCCCAATACTGCCAAAGAGTAATTGATGTATTAGGGGATATATTTATTCAAGATGACCCTTTATTTACAAACATAATGGGATTTAGAGAAACCCATTTTTATAATCTTATAATTAAAATTGCCAAGAAGTATCCAGAAAAAAACTACGAGCCAATACTTAAAGCAACGCTATTCCAACTAAAAAAAGCGGAGGAGCTAGAAAATAGAAGAGCGAAGAAGTATTGTCCTATAAGTGGGTTTAGAACGTTTCCTTCAAAAAGAATAGGAAAGTTTTTAGGAGAATTTGGTAATCTTCTACACAATTCGAAACAAACAAAAGACAGAGCAAATCACTTATTGCCTGAGACGCTCTTAGCTTCTGATAGAAACCTATCAGTTTATCTTTCTTTAATTGACGAGAAGATGCCTATGGAAAAAGAATTACTTGAAATACTTACCTCATTAGCCAAGTTAGAATCTGAAGATTCTAAACATCTGAAAGAAATAGAAGAAATAGCGGAAGACATAGATTCCTTAAAGACAAAGATCGAAGGACTCAAAGAGAATATTCGCGAAAAACGAGAGTACTTGAAAGGTCTAAGAGAAAAAACAGCAGAACCTGGGGCAGTATATCTTCTCGGTGGCATGCGGGCTTCGCGTGAAAAAGAGTTTCAGGAGAGCATAGAAAATACAGAAGCAGGGTTAAAACCATGGGAAGTTTATCTTGCGGAAACCGAAAGAGAATTGATGTCTCGAGAAAATTTATTAGAAGAAAAAGAAAAACAGCCAACAAACAAAGACAATATTATCAAAAAAAGAGTTCAGCTAAATAAATTAAAGAAAGAGCTATGCCTAATTTCCTCCAGCCCGGCAGCAGCAGAGAGAAGTCACAGGTCACAAGTCACAAGGAGAGATGAGGATGGTGTTTACACCGGGGAAAACTTACACCCCGGGGGTGTAAGTAAGGCGTTCAAAGTTATGGGGATAGCTATTCTTACTGCATTTTTAACTGTTGGTTTTGCTTCTCCTGTTTTGGCGGCAGAGAAAATTTCTGAATTTACTCGATTCGGATTCTCTATAGGGGAGTGGGTTGTAAATGTACTGACTTTGTTTATAGGGTATGAATTCTATAAGCTTTTTACTTCTGATGATCCGGAAGCAGGAGAAGGAAGAAAAAAGTATTTTAAGGGAATGGGCTTTATTATTGTAGGGGCGATACTAAAGTTATTTTTTACCCCCGAAAACGAGACCATACCCACCTACTTGGGGTTGGCTCTTGGTGAGTGGGCAGGCACGCTATCAATGTTCTTGGGAGCGATTGAGTTGTGGGAGTACATTAGAGATTTTATACAAAAAGACGGAGGAAGAAAAGGAGGAGGCATTGGGGGAGGAGGCGTAAGCCCTTATATTCCGGCAGATAAATATCCACGCGCTGCTAGTCCAGTTACCCCTCAAGAAGCAACTGAATGGAAAGGATTGGTTGGGATGTTTAGAGAGTGGTTTAGGAGCGCAATGGGTGCTCGGGCATCACCGCAGAAAGGTCAAGGGGGGATTGCTGCCCTTGTAGTGATAGTCGCCGGCATAGCAATAATTCCGCTGCAAAAGATATTTGTGATCCGTCAAAATATAGAGGAAGTGTTATATGAATTAAAGAAGAATTTAGTTAAGGCGATAGAAAAGACCGAAGAAGGTATAGTGGAGTTGAGTACAAAATATGCTGAAAGTAAGATAGTTATTAGCATAAAAGATACAGGGAAAGGTATATCTCGTGATGATTTAGAGAGGGTAATGCGCTACGGTTTCTCTGTTGAGCCAGAATATGATGATGAGTCATATGAAAATAGAAAGGGAGCTGGTATAGGGTTGCCACTTAGTAAGCAAATAATCGAAGATCATCGTGGTACGTTTAAGATAGAAAGTCGATTAGGCGTTGGCACAATAGTTACTATAACTTTGCCCATCGCCGACATCGTAGTCCAGGCTTCCTCTGCTCTGGATGAAGAAGCTACTGCTGCCAGAAGAAAAAATATCCAAGCGCTTGGAATAGGCAGCAGTCTGCAGTCCACTTTCTTGATTAGTGTTTTACAGTATGGGTTTGGTGATGTTGGCGATAGCGGTCGATTCCATAGAGAACCAAGATTATCATACAAAGAGAAAGTATCATTAATACTCCGGTCACTTTACACCTCCTTATTTGATTCTACAGCAGACCAAAGTCCTAGGGATATAAGTAAAATAAAAATACAAATTAAGAACATTCTAATAAAAATATTATACTTAATAAAGAAATCAGAAACAAATGCGCCGCCTAAAAATACAGGGATAACATTCAAAATTACTTTGTTTATAAATTTTTTCCGGACTTTAGTAAGGATCATTAATAAAAAATTAACACAGTTTGTTAATTTTGTCAAGCAAGCATTTTCAGAAGAATCAGCTGGATTAAGTGGCACCTCCAGCCTTCAGCAAAAGGAGATTCTTAGGTCTACTGTTTTCCAAGCCGTCGGTGTTGGCGTGGGGTTAAGCGGTCTCATGCTTTTTGCTTTGGGTATGGTAAGAGAACCTCTTTCCAGTATAAGGCCAAGTTATAAAAACGCGGGTTCACCGGTGGAGGAGATATCAAATTTTTGCGGTTTTAAACTAAAAGCAAAGAGAAACGGTATCTCCAGCCCGGTAGGCAAAAAAGGAGATGACTATAGCGGCAGGATTAATGTTAAGATTGGTGATGTTTTAACCAGTATCGTTCTATTCCAAACCATAATCCAAAAAGTATGGCTACAATTGCCAGTAATACTACAAATGGCATATTATTCCTCCCTTGGAAAGATACTTAATCCCACAACAGCGATAATTATTAATGTGGTTATTGACAGAAACTTAAGCATAGAGGTAAGTTTAATAAATACATCTCCAATCAGAACGGCAATAGATCCACCTTTAAATATATCAATTAATGCTGATCCCAGTACTTTTCTGCGAGAATTAGTAAAAAATTTAGCTGTCACTAATTTAAATATACTACGTATTTTAATCTATGTCAATAAAAACATTGTGGCAAATTCAGCACTAATTCAACAACCCAATAAACTCAATGAACTCGATAGCTCAATAAACCCAAACGTCTCCAGCCCCTTAATAAATAAACAGAAGGGAAGTTCTCCTCTAAAGCCGGCCTTTAACAAAACAGCGACAGTATCTTTGGCGGCTGTTGGTTTAGTTCTAATTCCACACATCGTGATTATATTTGGCAGTGGTTGGCTTATCTATAAGGCAATGGCGAGCATGGTAAGAAGATTTACTCGTCCAGGAAAACAGGCTAATCTACATGTTCAATCATCAACCAAAGGAAAGAAAATAGGGGAGGAAGCGTCAGGTGCAAAAGTAAAAGAGCTTCTAGAACGCGCTTCAGAAGGAAAGATAACTTTAGAGAATAGTTTAAGCGAGATATTCAATATATATAATTTAACAGAAAAGGAGCGTATAGAAGCAGGGAAATTGCATAGAGTATTTATAAAGATGAATGCATCCAAAAAGAAACCTATGAAGGGTAATTCTGCAGAAGAATGGTCAGAGGTTAAGGCAATAGCCCAGTATCTTATGGCATTAAATATGGCGGTTTTGGGTAAGAATGTAAAGTTAGTGCAGAGCGCAGGTAAAACAAGCGGCGCTTTTGGCGCGGCTTTATATGTGCTTACAGAGAAGATGTATAAGGGAGAAAAATTTGACGGAGGTATTAAGCTCGTTGAAAATGAAGAAGGATTGGCAAGGGATAAGGCAAAAGAGGCAGTTGATATTTTAGGGCCAATTGCTAAAGAGCGTGGCTTAAAGATTGCCTATTTGGTAAAAGAACATTCCCGAGATAAAGACGGTTATATTTATAACTACCATAGCGGAAAATTTGAAAAGACACTTAACCCATCCGATGTGTATTCAGCAGATTTAGTGATTGTGGTTGGCGGCCGTTCGATTTACGATTACGGTGAAGCAGAGTTAAACAACATGGAAGCCGGTCTCAATCCACAAACTAAGAAAAACTGGTTAGAGTTAATCGATGAGCCGCAGAATACGCCTAAACACCCGTACAGTATTGGCCAGGAGGCAGGTGTTGCAGCAAACAGCGAGGATTATATGAAAGCTGCCAAGTGGGCAGAAGAGATCCCTCAGAAGTGGTTAGGATTTATCCCTTTATATTATAAAGAAGTACATAACGAATCTATGCAGTTAACCGGCCTGGGTAAAATTTGGTTATTGAGAAAGTTAAAGAGTGCAAAAGGTATTAAAGAAAAGAAATTTAGCCAATGGGTTGATTATATAGAAAATACTTTAATCATACGCCATATTTATAGAATAGAGAAGAGGTATATTGATGGAAAAGAGAAACTTATTCTAGTTGATTCTGCCACAGGCAGGGCATTAGAGGGATTGGTACTAAGGCAGGGGATGCAGCAGGCATTAGTTGCTTGTTATATCTGGGATCAAGAAAAGTTAGGTAAATCAGTAAATATGAAAATTCCTGCTGAAGGAAAGTCAGCATTTCAGATGGATTGGCGTCAATATGGAAGGTTACCTCATATAAAGGATATATTGGTATTTGGAGGAACATTTTCGGAAAGGGAAGTAAAGGCTCGTTTCGGGACAGAGACTGTCTCTATACCTTTTCCTGAACAAGAATTAGGTAAGATAGAGGATAAGGAAGAATTTAATCTTCATTGGTGCTCCGAAAAAGCATTTGCTGCCAATATAGAAGCGATGATAACCCAGCGTAATCCTGTATTTACTTTGGTAGAGGATGGAGCGGTTGACGCTTATCAGAAGGAATTGTTAAAACGAGGGATTAGAAAAGATAATATAGGGATAATCAGCGCAAGAACTTCAGATAAAGAAAGAGATGAGCTTTTAGAGAGAGCAGGAAGCTCAAAGGATATAATTATTTTGATGACCAAACGTGCCTGCACGGGGACAAATATTACTTTTGTAAACAAGGCGTTGAAAGAGAATGTATTACTTGTTCTTACTTATTGCGATGCTTATCTTTATACAGACGAGCAGTTTGTGTTTCGTCCGGTAAGAGATAAATATGTAAAGGCAAAGGTTATCGCGAATTGGCCGTTTGATAGCGAGACACTGAAGATTCATGCCCCTAAGATAGCGGCGGAATTATACGCGGTAATTAAATCCAAGGTAAAAAGAAGAGGCGTGGTTTCTACTAAAGAGGAGCCGGCCCTGAGAGAGATGATTTATGCTATTAGGCAGGGTTTAGAAGAGCAGAGGGTATTAGCCGCGGAGAATACCGCCCCATTTACCGATGTAGTAGGAGAATTATGGCAAGAGTTTATTGCTCAACGTAATGTTATCGGCACGGGGAAATTCCTTAAGGGGTCGAATAATCCCGGACTACTGAATAAGCTTACCAGAGAAGAAAGAGAAAAGTTACAAAAGATCGCCCTTTGGCTAACTCAGAATTGGGCAGAGGTTCATGCTTTTGCGGAATTTGCCCAGAAAAAATTAGGTGCTTATAGCCAGAAGCACTCTGTGCTTAACAGCATACTATTTGTATTAAACTTTCATCTTTATAAGTTTTTGGTTATAAGAAAACACGAAAGAACATTAAAGGTAGCTTATAAAGCAGTAAAAGAGGAAGTGCTTAAGCCTTTAGAAAAAAGAGAAGGAATCAAGATATGGCCTCTAGGGGCAAAGCAGAGAACGGCTTATTTAGCAAAGAAAGCTTTAGGAAAATATTTCACTCCCCTAACAACCCTCGTTACAGCGGGATTAGGTGTGTTTTTGACCATTAAATTGTTGGGATTAATTAAGGCCCCTACCGCTTTTATCGGGGCGATTAAAGGGATAACGGGAATTTCTGTTTTAGGAGGAGGCACATTCATAGTAGGACTTTTGTTGGTAATTGTTCCTTGTCTACTTAGCTGGTCATTGTGGAAGATATTGGGAGAAAGAATAGAAGCAGTAAGTAATATTGCCGATATGAACGAGTATGCTGATTTTCTTTCGCCCTATGAGCGTGTTATTGACAAAAAGTTATTCAAGTCTTTATTTAAGTCAATTGGTAAATATCATTATAAGAGTTTAGGAGTTAGAAGCTTAGGTTATATTAGTCTTCTGGGGACAATTGCTGTGATAGTATTTGCTCTGGTTGTTCCTAATGTCGCATTGGCAGTAATACCTTTAATAGCGATAGCGGCAATTAATATTATTTCTTTAATTACAAGCACAGTTTATATTTATGCTAACCGTTCATCGTTAGATAAACTGTCTAGTATCTCTCTTACTCATCCTCAAATTATGCTACGCACGGCTACATTTGCTTTTCTCACGACATTGTTCGGCTTATTTATCTTCAAATACGCCGCGGGAATTACAGCAACGATCATTGGCTTATACGCTCTCGTTAGTTTATTCGCTGTTTTGTATAAGATTTATGTTCCTCGCCAGCAACAGGAGAATTTAGGTGATAAAATGAGTTTACCCTGGTGGTATATGCCGGTTAGGGGTAGTGGCTTTTTAATTGGTGCCGGCTTAGCTTATGGAGTAGTAGAATTATTGAGAGCCTATGGATTTTCTATGGGTTCCGTGGCAATTATGGGGATAGCCAGTCAGATAGCCTTCGTTATTCTTGGTATAGGTATGATTGCTGGGGTGCTTGTTTTAGGAGCAGTATTGGTTTCTTTAGAGAAAATGATAAATCCACAAAGAGGAATTCTAAGGCGATCTATTACTATGCTGCCTATTCTAGCCAGAGTAATTATTCCGCGACTGACCCAATTTATATTTGTTTCGATGGCTTTTTGGAGTATAGCCAGATTAGCATTTGGTTCTAGTTTTACGTTGAAGTCATTGCTAGCTTTCTTTACCCCAGGAGTTTTAAATGTGGTTATTCCTGTTGGAGTAATTGTTGCAGTAGCCTTAATTATGGGGATGTTGATTAACGCCAAAAGAACCGGCTTTGTTTTGGTTTCTGGAACAGGAGCGGGTGTCGGGCTAAATATGCTTGTCGGAAGCACTCTTGCCCAGGTACAGGCTGCGGCATTTGATGAGAATGCGGTTGATACGTTAATGGGTGAGTATGAAAGAAAGGAAATAGAAGACAATGAGGTATGGATGGTAGAGGCAATGGTAAAGAAAGCATTGGAATTGGAGCTTAAGGAACAAAGTAAGATGAATGAAGGTGGGAAGGAAGAATCGCAAAAGATAGAGGAGCCAGAAGAAAAAGACAAATCAACCGGCAGGATAGAGAGAATTTTAGGAATTCTCAGTGAGTTGAGGGTTAAGAATCAGAAAGAGGAGATATTAAAACAGGTGGAAAAGGGAGATATGGATACGAACCTGGCCGCGCAAAAAATAACTCATCTGAAGAAACAAAAAGAGCTGTTGGGCATTGAAAGCCAGATTGCGAATTTAGAGAGGGATTTAGCAGAAAAAGAAGAGAAAAAAGATTCTCAAGCCAATGAGAAAGATATCCGCAGAGAAAACCTTGGGAAGTTATATAGTGAGAAAGCTAAAATAGAAAAAGACGCAAAGGAATTATTTGCCAAGATAAGAGCGAGGGAACTTCCCAAACAGGAAAATCCCGGTGAAATTGAGTTAACTCCTCAGGGAATGAAGAAAAATGGGGCGGCAGTAGAAGAGACCTTAAGGTTGTTGAAGGAATTAGAGTTTAAAATGTTAGAGGAGAAAGTAGCTATTTTAGAGAAGAAAGCAGCTATTTTTAAAGCAAGGAAAGAGAAGGGTAATGATAAAGAGATGCAGCAAGAGATTATAGCTTTATGGTGGGAGCTGATTTCAAAAGGATCGAGAGGAGAACAACAGGGATATGAGAAGAAGCAGGAAGAGCTGCGTTTGCGCTTAGAAGCTCTTTTCGCAGCGCCGCAGTCAGAAAAACAATTACCCGTTGAAAAAGACAAAAATTCTAATAAACCAAAGGAAGATGCAGAAAGAAAAGCCGTAAAAGTAGTTATTCCCAGTGGCCGCAATAAGGGTGTTGCTAATAAGCCGGCTACTGAAAGAAGCTTACCGAAACCCAATAGCAATAGTAAAATTATACCTCATGAATCGACTCAACCCTCAAAACCGTTAGTGCATGATAACATCATAAGGGCTCCGCCAGAGGATATTCTTCCAAAAGATAAAGAAGCTAAACAATCCAATTCAAAAACAACCGTTGTCTCTCCAGAAAAGCATTCTTCCGAGAATGAACCGAAAGTACAGGTAAAACCTTCTGATACTTCTAATGTTTCTAAGGAGCAGCAGATTCCTGTATCACCAAGGAAAAAGAATTCAATTCTTACCCGCGCCAGGAATTATATTTCCAAATTTTTCACTTCAAAGCCTGATTCCCAGAAGAAAACCCCGGTAAAGGAAGATTTTGTAAAAGAAAAAGCTCAACAGCCGGCTATTCCTAAAGAACCGGCGAATCTGCCCTCATCAGCAGAAAGAGTTATTGATGGAGCAAATCGGACGTCTAACGTCCGACCATTAGATTCAATAATAGGAGATATTACGGATTATATAAATAGTCAAGGATTAAACGAGATTCCTGAAGCGGTTGTAAACAATTATTTATATGAAGGATTAGCTGAAACCTTTGGATATGAATTTTATCAGCCTCCAGAGGGCATAAAAAGTAATGGATACTTTAGAAAGTTAATGAGCTCAATCAGAAGCAAATATGCCGACGCATTGATTATTGAGGGGCACCTTAATTCTGCCCCAGGGTTAGTAGTTTTCTTCAAGGAACAAGGTAAGACTTACGCTATTAAGATTGAAAATGAAAAAATTAGGAAGATAGAATGGAAAGGTGAAGTTTCTGGAATCTTAAAGCATAGAGCGATAGTTATAGAATTTGGTTCGTTAAAAGGATTTTTTAAGTTGACCCCGCAAGAGTTTACTAAGGCAGTGAAGGAATTAGAGATTATTTTAAAGTGGTATGGAGAGGAGAATCCTTATAAACAAATTGTTTTTGTTCCCGGGCACGGAGGATTAAATTATAAGAGTTCTCATCATGTGGAAAATGGTGGAGGTCATTCTACTGGAGCAAGTATATCTTTTAATTCTTTGCCTGTTTTGGCTGCTCAAGAAAGTCCGAATAAAGTCCAAGCAAAAGCGGACAATGAGCCAGCGCCAGAAGTCGTTAACGATGAAAAGAAGGGGATAGTTGGGAAAATAGCGGCGAAGATTTTCGGACTCGCTGCACTATTGGACAGTACTCCTTCTGTTGAGGCAGCTACTTTCGGAACAAAAGATGAAAAGGAGAAACTCATCCGGGTGGATACGGAAGACGGAGAGATAAAAGAAATCAGTGGTGGAGATGGTTCAGACGATATTGGTCGAGGAGGAACCAACCCAGAAAGACCCCAGCAATTACAAAAATTCCAACAAGCCAAAGATGGCTACGATTGTGTTTTGCCTGTTGATATTGTCTCACAGCGTAAAGAAGGAATCTCTGAGTTAGCTTCTAAATGGTTGACTGTAGAAGGGAAGAAAGTTTTAGAATTAAAATGCCCGGTGGTCTCTAAAGATGGGATGATTATTTTGCCGGCAGAATCTCTGGATTTAGACACAGGTATTTTTAAAGAAATCAATGATATTAGTAAGATAGAAACCATTTCCATAGAGAAAAAGAAACTTTATTATTATGATTTTATTACCGGTGAGAAATTTAATCTGTTTATCAATTTTAGCAGCGGATTTGAAGTTGGTATTTTGGATAATGAGAATTGTCTTACCTATTTGAAAGTTCTTAGCCGCACACTTCAACTTGTTCCTGATCTTTTTGAAGGAGTAAAGGCAGTGTACTTTTTTAACTATGAAGTTTTTGCCGGAGGGGATGCAAAGATAGGCGGAGAATACTTGCGTGACCCTTTAAGAGAAATATGGATAAATAGCTTTTCGTTCAAGGAAAAGGAGAAGTATATTAAGAGCATAGAAGAATCTTGTAGGTTGAGTTTGCTTCATGAACTTTTAGAGCATTTTAGACTTACGATTTCTCCCTCTGAAGGTGCTGTTCATCTATTGTATGATTCAATAAGCTGGGTATATATTAAGGAATTAGATAAATTTGTTCCTTTTCTGGAGGATATAGATAATTTTGCAAGCCAGTTTAGGTATAAGGGGGATATTAGAAAATACGGAATGAGCAAGGTTTCTGAGGATCTTCCTACATGGGGAACAGCAATGGTATTCGATCCCTTAATGCTTGAAGAGGTTAGGGAAGAGATGGATAGGGGTAATTACATTCCGGCGATAAAATATCTTACCTTGAAACATTTGGTGTTTTCTGGTTCTAAATTTGATGAAAAAATGGTGTTAGCTAACAAGGGATTAACTCTTCAAGAAGTTATTGATAGAATTTTGCAATCTGAAGGAAAAGTTTTAATGTCTCATCCCGCCAGAACCTTAGTTGAATTGGTAAGATATTATTATCCTTCCCGTATAGATAAAGAAAGAGATGAAATAATAAAAGAAATAAAGGAAAAGACTTTTACCCTGGATGAGATTGTAGAAAAGCAGCTTAAGATATTGGAAGATTCAGAAGGTTTTTGGTCGGAAAGAGAAGACGCAGCAATTTTGTTAGCGAAGATGAAGGCGAAAGGATCAATACCTTGTTTGATTAGGGTGATGGAAAGTGATAGCGAGCATATAAAACTTCGCTTTACCGCCGCCAGGGCATTAGGATCGATGGGGTATTTTGATAAAGAAGCAATATCACAGCTTTTAGAAGTATTTAAAAAAGAAGAAGCAGGAAGAAGTAGGGAGCTGGCCTTATTTGGATTGAGAGTGGCAGAGAAAACAAAAGAATTTGCCCCCCTTATTTATAAAGCTTTAAAAGATATAGAGGATTTTAAGGGTGACAATAGAGTATTGGCAAAAAGTTTGATTGAGGCTTTGGGTGAAGCCCATTATGTAAAGGCTTTGTCTTATCTAAAAGAACTTTTACCTAAGGTGGAGAAAGATGGGTTGTTAGGCAAGGTTTTAAATAAGGCGATTGAGAACTTAGATAAAAGGCATTCAGAAAAGAGTTGGTGGCAAAAAATAAAAGAATTTTTTAATGAAAATCAGACGAACGTTCAAAATCCCAGCCACGAGGTATTCTCTAATAGTCGGACGTCGGACGTCCGAAATAATCAAGAAGAACATTTTAGGGGTCGTGGTGAAATCACCGCCTCCCATACTGATGTATTTGGAATTAGTGAGGGTGAGTTTAAGGACATAAATTATTCAGCAAACAAAGATATTAGAATAGAAGGAGAATGTGTAGATATTCTCCTCTACAACATGAAAGATAAAAAGGAGAAACTCATCCGGGTGGATACGGAAAACGGAGAGATAAAAGAAATCAATGATGAGGGTGATGCAGGCGATATCTTTCAACGCCTATCCAGATTGAGACAACTACAGCAATGGCTAAGGCCAAAATTAGACCAAACATTTTATTCTCCTTTTACTTTATCGGCAAAGATAATTCCCAATACAAGGAAGGCAGCAGTGGTAATCGTAAATAGGATTCTAAGCCACATAGAGCCAATTTTACCAAGTACTCCTCCTATTACAGCGGCTAAGATAAATCCTTGGAATAATGTTAGACATGTTTTACTTAATGCTTCCAATCTTTTATCAGTCCAAAATAGTTTATCCACAAAAATAAATATATCACAGTCAACTATGGATGTCAATAGAGGTCAAAACCAACCTTCACTCTGGGTACAAATTGTCTCTAAAATTATCTCTCCTTTTGAAACCCCTGCCTATGCTGAGCCTAAAGTATTACCCATCTCGCCAGATAAAATTTCACAGGTAGGATTCTATGGGGGAGCCGGGGGCAGTTATTCAGAGGGTTTTTATTCCCTAAGGATATCCAGAGAAGAGCTAGGATGGGCGAGTATGGGTATGGATTTAAAAGAACCACTGGATATTTCTGAATATCGCTATATGCGTATTTATGTGAGCTATCCCACAGATAAAGATAGAATAGGTATGAGTAAGGCTCGCCTTATACTTAGGAGCGGAGAATGGGATAGATATGATATTGTCCAGGCAGGCACCGAGACATCTTTAGCTGGCAATTGTTTTGTATTTGACCTTAAGAAGTTAAAGATTTATCGTAAAGGGTTTGACCGCTCAAATGTGGTTCATATTGGCTTAGGAATTGGCAAGGACGATCTTTCTAGAGGAGCGCATCTTCCTCTTAAAGAGGCAATTGAGTATATGTTAGAAGATTTAGGCTCGCGTATGTTTATTGATAAAATTGAATTAGTTAGGAACCTTTCTGATACCTTTGAAGGAAGGGTTTTACCTACCGAAGAAGGCCTTCTAGGAGAATTTAAGCAAGAAAATTACAATATCCAGCCATTAATCGATAAATATGGCGGGGAAAATGTGGTTAGACTTCTTGAGAGCGCAGTAGTTAAAGAAAAAGATTTAAATGTTTATTATGCTTTAGGAAAAGTTGCCCGCGCCAAGCCAGAGCTTATTAAACTTCTCAAAGAAGAGACTGTTTCCCGATTGTTGCAGGTTTATATGAAAAACATTGGTGAGTGGCAAATTTCTTTGAGGGAGGAGGGAGAAAATAGCGCGGAAGGAATTATTCATCGGGCAAGACGGGTAGCGTTGTTACAAAGTATCGAGTCAGTATTTACGGAACTCAAAGTAAAAACACCTCTTGTTATTAATCAAATTTATGAAAGTCTGGGTAAAGATTTTAACTACCGCGTAAGAAGAATTACCGGTTGGATTAATTCAGAAGAAGAGTTACCTGTAGTAGAGTGGGTTATTAACGCCGCTCAAAAAGCCACCCAGAGAGCAAGAAAATTGGGATATAACATTGAGATATCTCCCCAATTTCTCTATTCGGTAGCAATAGGAGAAGGATTTGGCCAACGTATGGATATAACATACTATGATTTCAAAGATAAAAATGATTATTGGGCGGAGATAAGTGATATGATTGGCCTGCATTATTGGCAGAATGGCGTACAAGAAGAATTTCAAGAACTTCAAAGAATTGGATTGATAGATAAGGATATAGAATGTCCGAGGCTTGATTCTCCTTCACGGTTTACTACCGGTTCAGATGCCTTAGAGATTATGGCCGGCCTTTTAGTTAATAGAGCAATGGTGTTTCTTAAGCATGCATTAGGTACAGATAAACAGAAAGGGATTTTAGGAAGGGAAGAAGTAGAAAAAATGACCCAACTAGAAAAAGATTTCTGGACATACGCTTTCTACAATAATCCTACTGCTGCCCGTAAGATGCTCGGCGATAGAAAGGATATGACTGCTAAAGAGTATTTAAAGTTAGATAATAATAAGTCCTATAACATGTGGAATAGCGTAAAGTGTAATAGTATCAGAATAATTTCTCAGGAAGAAGCACTGCAAAGATTAGGTATATTTTCTCATAAGCATACTCCTCAACCAAAAGATAATCGAAGAGGCCAACTAAACACATCTTTCCCTTCTAACGCCTTAATTGAAGATGATATTCAGGAGGAGGTCAGTAAGGGAAGAAGCATAATTGATTGGTTATTATTAGGCGGTAGTGAAGCAGAGGCAGCTACACCTAAGAAGAACGGAGAGGATGTGTTTAATGGTGAAGATGTTTTAGGCGGTATTGATCAAGGAGGAACCAACTCAAAAAGACCCCAGCAATTACAAAAATTCCAATTACGAAAATCATCTTATTTGCCTCCTTTAGGCGGCCGAATAATTACACCAATTATAAGTATGGTTATTGCTCCAGAAAAAATACCCAGTCTAATCCGCCGAGATAGTTGTAGTACTTCAGAGCTTCCTAACGCAGCGATTAATAAGAGAAATAGATGTGAGAAGGTCGTTGCTAAATATTCTCGCCGTTCTTCGGTCCAAAATGGCTTATCCACAAAAATAGATATAGCACAGTTAAGAGAAAATGTCAAGGCTGGTGAAATCACCGTACATTCGCACCCCGGAAGTGGGAACAAGAAAGAAGGCATAATCAGCTGGTTATTAAGCGGCAGTAGAGTAGAAGCAGCTACAATTGTAGAACTCAATAAACTACCTGTAATTGGTGAGATGGAAACAATATATCAGTATGAGCGACCGTTAGAAGTAACTTTTAACGTTGAAGCTACGGATGCTGATGGTACGGTAGATAAGTATTTATGGGATTTTGGTGATGGGGAGAGTTTAGAAGGGAAAACTGTAACTCATACTTACACTACGGCAGGTACTTATACAGTAACCTTAACCGTAACTGATAATGATGGCAAGAGCGTATTCCTTACTAAGAGTGTTGAGGTGGTAACTAATGAAGCGCCGGTAAATGGCCCGGTTATAAAAGGATTCTTCACTTATCCTAATCCGGTAAAAGGAGCAGGGCAAATAATGAAGATTAGATACGAGCTTTCTATGGAGGCTGATGATGTAATGATCAAGATATATGACATTGCCGGAGAATTAGTTAAAGAAATTCACTCTTCTCAAAGAAGTCAGGGCGTTAATACCGTAGAATGGAATATGGAAAATAATGGCGGCAGAAGAATAGCCAGTGGAATTTATATTGTCATGATAAGAGTAAAAGCAGAAGGTAAAGAAGAAATCAAAAAGTTTAAGGCGGCTTTCATTGCTCAGGTTGAAGAAGAAAAAGAGAATAGATTTGCTGCGGTAGAACAAGACATTCCTCAGGATGCCTCTTCAAAAGGATTACCGAGGCCAGTGGTGAATGCAGTGGTTAAATTATCTCAAGCGTTAACCGGCAAAAATATTGGAGATTGGGATAGGGTGAGTATGAATACAGAGGAAATCCAGCAGGCAATAGCTTTATTGGGCAGCCAAAGAGAAATAGAAAAACAACTGGAAGCAGGAGGTATTATTTTTGTGCGTGGGCCGCCTTCTTCAAGAATTTCAAGATTTATCTGGCAGCATCTCGGTGTTGCAAATTATGTTGATAGGCAAGAAAATATTTATGTCATCCTTCCAGAAAATGCCTCAATTTCTGCAATTGCCCACGATATTTGGGCAGTTTTAAATCCTGATAAATCCCATCAAGAAAATCCCATCTTTACGCAGGTTGCACAGGTTCTTTCTGATCTTAACCTTTTTTCTGTAAAAGCCGCTTATGGAGAGCCAAGAGAGAATATATTAGAGGTTTCTGATTTTCAGCATTATTCTGGGCCTGGCTGGGCATCAACTGCAGGCCCGGTCAATGGAAAAGTAAGCCAATATAAGTATCTAAACATTAAATTTGAAGAAGGTGGTAAAGGAAATTTTGTGGTGCAGTTACGGGATACAAGGACTCCACCTGATTCTTCCTACGGTGTAAATTGGAAAATCCACAGTTTATCTGGAAAAAAGCAGATAATAACCATTCCTTTAACTGAATTTCCTACTTATAAGAATGAGATTGCCACAGTGGTTGTACATTACGGACCTACTCTTTGGAGCCCGAATAAAGTTTTAAACAAAACTAAAACCTATGCACCGGTAAAAAAGGCTTGGTTTAGTAACGCTCCGGGAGAAATTAAAACTAAGATTGAGCCACCTGCCACAACTATTCCTCAATCCCAAGAAAAGATAAAGAAAGCCCCTAAAGTGGAAACTAAAGATATTTCAGGAATAAAAGTAGTTGATGAGACTTCCAGGCAGATTAGCTGGTTAAGTAAAAATATCTCTAAGTATAACATACCATATATCCATCAGATTCCTAAGGGTAAAGAACAAAAGGTTTATAAAGAGATTGGGCCGGCAGATAGCGTAGAAGCAGCCATTGAGCGTATAATCGTAAAAGAAGGAACCAGCGCCTATGATGGTGCTTGTTGGCAGATTGCTTTGGCAATAGAAGGCAGCCCCGGAGCATTAGGCCTCGCTGATAATCTCACAAAAGTCTTATGGCAGGGTCGTTTAGGCCTATTGCAGGATTTACGCGCTTATTATGATCCTTCTAATGTGGCTGAGCATCCATTTATTTATAATGACCCACAAGGAAGAGATATAAGTAAATATGAAGAAGGTAAGCGTGGATATTTCTTTAGAATTTTTAATGGAAATGGAATTTGGCAGACCAAAGATCCCTTAAATGGAAAGGCCCATCTTTTTGGTTATCCCGGGCCAGGTTATGATCCCTCTTTAATTGTCTGGTGTGATTGGAGGCCTATTACGGGGGAGAATATGTGGGGAGGAATTATTGGGCCTTTACAGGTAGCTTATAAAAAATATAAGAGTCAGATTCCAGAAGGGGCTATAGAAT
>JAHJHM010000157.1 GCA_018823915.1 Candidatus Omnitrophota bacterium | reverse complement strand
TGAACCTCCTGTTAAATTTTTATAAAGTAATTTCTACAAATAAATTTAGAAGCATCTCTTTTGCAATATCACCTCCTTTCTCGGCAAAAATAGCTTTCAAAAACATCTTAAAAGATGGATTTTTATTAATTTTACTCCTGACAGGGGGTCTGTCAAGCAAAAACTTCTTCTATGAGGTTTAAATAGATAAAAACGTCTGTTAGGATACTTTCAAAAGGAAGGGAAATTATGAATACTGTAAGAAAGAAATTTCGGCGTAAGGATTAGACAACTAAGAAAAATAAAAGGCTGGACCCAGGAAGAGTTAGCGGAAAAAGCAGATATGGATTATAAATATTTGGGGGCTATTGAGCGGGGTGAGAAAAATTTAACCTTGACTAACATCGAAAGAATTGCTAAAGGCTTGGGTATAGAGATTTACCAATTATTCCTCTTTTCTTTAAAAGGGGTACAAACGGAAGAAAAGACCACAGAGATTAAAATTAAAGATTTGCTTAACATGTGCGGTGATAGAGAAAAGACATTTCTCTTGCGCATTATGCAGGGTTTTATGGAATTAAAATGAGAAAGGAAGAATTATCTTATCTGTTCCATTAGAGCATTTTCTCCCCTTATTTTTTCCCCAATCTTCAGTTTAAAATATTTTTAATAGGTTGCTTTTGGTATCCCGTTAAAATGCCTTGACAAACCAACCGCAGGATGTTATATTTTAAATGTAACACAATCGTAATACAATTATTGGAGGTGAGGATGTGCGTTTTACCAATGTTAGAGAGTTAAAATTAGAAACGAATAAGGTTCTTGAACTTAGTGAAAAAAACGGCCCTGTGGTGGTTACACGTAGAGGACACCCCATAGCTATTTTAAGAACGATTACTGAGGAGAGTCTTACCTTGAAAATAGCCCCTTTATGGAATCGTGTACGAAAGGCTGCCGAGCGTGCAGGGTATGGGCCGAATGATGTAGAGAAATTAATCAAACAAGTTCGATCAGCAAAACCAAAAGAATGAAGAGCGCCATAGTTAGGGCTGTAGTTGATACAAATGTAATTATCTCTAGCTTATGGGGTAAAAATCCTGGTAAAATTATTGAATTATGGGATAAAGATAAAATACTTTTAATTGTAAGCCAGGAAATTCTGGATGAGTATTTTGAAGTATTAGATAGATTCGAGCTTAGTGAAGAAGATATTGAAGAGCTCACTCTTCTTTTTAGTAATTCCCGTAAGACGCTATTAGTTAAACCAAAATCAAAACAAACGGTAATAAAAAGAGATCCTAAAGATAATAAGTTTTTAGAATGCGCTTTAGAGGGAGAGGCTGCTTTCATTATAAGCGGCGATAAAGATCTTATTGAATTAGGAAATTTTAGAGGCATAGAGATAGTTACCCCTAAGAAATTTCTTGATTTAACTCAGTAAGCCTTGGTTTCTCCCCCAGGGGGAGAAACCTTGAAGGATGAGGGGGTATTGGGGTAGAAAGAAAACGAAAAAGGTGATAGAATGTTTTGAGCAGATTGATTAAGAAAGGGAGAAATTATGGAACATAGTAAAAAATCATCAACAAAACTTTTAGTTCCTCAAGAAATTATAGAGAACAAAATACTTTTAATTAAGGGGAAAAAGGTGATGTTGGATAGGGATTTGGCTAGGCTTTATGGAGTGTCTACTAAACGATTGAATGAACAGGTAAAGAGGAATATAAAAAGATTCCCTGAAGATTTTATGATCCAACTAACATGGGATGAAAGTAAATCTCTAAGGTCGCAAAATGCGGCCTTAAAACGAGGACAACATGCTAAATATCGCACTTGTGCCTTCACTGAGCAGGGAGTAGCTATGCTTTCAAGTGTCCTCAATAGTGAAATGGCTATAATTGTAAACATCCAGATTATGAGAGCATTCACTAGATTGAGAGAAATAATTCTAACCCATAAGGACTTGCAACGAAAAATTGGAGATATGGAGAAAAAATACGATCAACAGTTTCAAGTGGTTTTCAAAGCCATAAAACAGCTTTTAACCCCACCAGAAAAGCCTAAAGGAAAAATAGGCTTCCATCCATAACCTAATTAAGCCTTATAGCCTAAATTCCCCTATAAAACTCCACCATAATCCCTAAAATACCCTGTAGAGCGTAAATATAAAGGATTTAGGGGGTATGTAGGTGGTTTGCTAAGGGCAAACTTACCTTGAGGGAAAGGGGGTATTTAGGTTTGCCCGGAGTACGGAAACTACCTTAGTGTGGTTTCTGATTTGGATCCCTCCCCTTTTTTGATTGTTTTTCTCATTCTTTTTCCCCGTAGTGAAGGCGAGAGATGAATTAGGGGGGGTTTCTTTAAAACTAAATTTACTTTTAGAAACCCCCCTCTCAGCCTTTAAAAAGGGGGGGTCACAAACTCCCCTCTTTAGGGGTGAAATTCTTCAGTGGAATTCTTCGGGTGGCCGGGGCATTAAGTCGACTACAGCGCAGAACACACGACCCAAGAGCAACTTTGCCCGTAGGCGCGTTAAATCAATCCTGCCCATATAAAACCCTGCCTGCCGGCAGGCAGGCATTATCCTCTTCTCGACGATAACTCTCATCGCAGACCCCCCAAGCCTGTCCTCGCGAAAGCGGGGAACTGGGGGGTCTGCGAAACAGGGGGGGGTGAATTCAGGTGTTTACGATTACAGCAGCCACTTTATCTTGCGACTTTTTGCCGGAAGAAAATATATCCATGTTTTTATTTTCTCTATTTAGGCTATTTCC
>JAHJHM010000156.1 GCA_018823915.1 Candidatus Omnitrophota bacterium | reverse complement strand
TTTTGCAATAAAACGTACTTTACTGACTATTTACGATTAGAATGCTAATGTTTTCAATCTGTGTAATCGTAAAATAATCGGTGTAATCAGGGACTGTTGTATTTTGCAACAGTCCCATTTATAACTTTTCTATTAATAATTCAGCTATTTTTTTGCCTGATAAGAGCATCCCTCCAAATATAGGCCCCATCCTCGCCCCGCCATAAATAGCATTAGCAGCCATGCCGCATGCATAAAGGCCAGGGTAAACCTCACGGGTGTTCTCTATAATTACTCCCTCTCCTGCCTCAGCCCACATGGGCTTCTCTCCAATAATCTTACCGGTTTTAGTATTTAACTTAAGTCCTATTTTTCGTTCAACTACTTTCACTACTTCACTGGCATGCCCGGTAGCGTCTATGCAGGCTTTAGCTCGAATGGTAAGGGGGTCTACATGCAGATTAGCCAAGCCTACTGCCGAGAAATTTATTACAAAACCGGTAATTTTTTCCTCACGAATCATTACATCTTCTATACTAATTAAATTAAACATCTTTGCGCCTTCTTTGACCGCGCGTGAACAAATGGTAGAAACAGTTTCTATAGAATCAGTAAGATAGTAACCTTTTTTATATTCTTTGGTTGTGATACCTATCTCATCAAGAATTGATTTAGCCTCTTCTTGAAACACACACTTATTGAACATCATTCCTCCACCCCACATTCCTCCGCCCGGGGAAAGCTTTCTTTCAAAAATGGCTACTTTCTTTCCTTCTTTAGCTAGATAGTATCCCGCAATCATCCCTGCCGGGCCTGCACCGGCTATGGCAACATCTACCTCCATAAACTCACTAAAATCCTTCATATATTCTTCTACTATTGCCCGAGAAATAATAATTTCATCTAATCCCATTTTTACCTCCTTTTTAAATTATTAAACTCCTGTTCATTTAAATAATCCTGAATATCTCTTGCAAATTGAAACCAGCATAAGCATCATGGGGACTTCAATTAAAACCCCAACTACCGTTGCCAATGCTGCTCCTGAAGATAATACAAAAAGCATCGCCGAAGTGGCAATCGCCACTTCAAAAGGTCAATAGTGTCGGTTTTGGCGTTTTTGCCGCTGTTAATACGGTTCTTTCTTAATTAAGGTGATAGAAAGAACCTGATTACAGCGATTAAAGACCGATTACACCGATATACTAATAGAAAATAATCTTTGTAATCTTTTAATAATCTGTGTAATCAAGGATCATTCTTATTTTCATCTAACTCATTATGAATAATTGACTTATAGATATTCTTTCACCTTTAATAAGAATGATCCGTTAATACTTCTCCAAAATCTATCTTTACCATAATCGGATACATCATAAAAAATAGACAGATAGCAATGGGGATAGACACATTCTATTAATCCTCTGTTAATGCCCAATGCCTTTTATCATGAGAAGAGCGTGAGGGATGAGGTCCAAAATGGCGGTCAAAGATTCCTTTGCCCCTTTTGGGCTGCCGGGTAAATTAATTATTATTGAGTTTCCCCTTATGGCGCTTATTCCTCTTGAAAGCACGGCATTCTTTGTTTTTTTTACGCCTTCTAACCTCATAAATTCAGATATCCCGGGAATTATCCTCTGGGATATTTTCCTTGTTGCTTCAGGAGTTACGTCTCTGGGGCCTAAACCTGTGCCGCCGGTAGTAAGCACAAGGTCTATTTTTAACTCATCGCAATAATACAAAAGTTTCTCTTGTATTAAATCTACTTCGTCGGAAACTATATCATACCGGATATTCTCTCCATTAATATTTTTAACAATATCTATAATAATCTTACCGCTCTCATCCTCACTCTTTCCGCTTGAGCATCTATCGCTAATCGTTAGTACGGCAAATTTGAACCCCGTTAGAGATAGATCATCTTTAGGCGAACGTCCATTAGAAATTTTAGAATTCATCTCTAACGGGGTAAATCTCCGCTCACTTCGCATTTTTAACCACCTCTATAAAATCAAAAAATCAGGTGAATTTTCAACTTAGTAATTTAGTTTTTATTAAACCCTTCAATTCCTCTGTTATTATTTCATAACGCGGGAGCTTGGGGATCTGTTTTTCTAATCTAATCCGCCAATTCCTCCTATATACTTCCCTGGTAAGTTCAGTCAAAAGATTAGGGAAATAAATATCATATCCATATCTTTTCTTAAGCTCCGTCTTTATACTTACAACATTAAGCTCTAATTTTAAAAGATACCATAAATCATAAATGTCGCGCGGTTCATTATCTACATCCAATATCCGAGATATCTTATCGCTCACCACAGTCTCTAACCTGTAGGTCTTCAAACTTAAATTCTCTTTCTTAAATTCCTGATAACCAAAGAGTATCTCAATCGTTTGGTAAGAAGGTATAAAACTATCTCTTAAAATGTCCACTTTTAATTCCTTAACGGCTTTTATCTCTGTAAAGATATCATAAAGAATAAAAAACTGAAGCCTATCCTCGTTTAACTCTAAACGTTTATCTATTTGGAAAGGATACTTCGAATTAATTACCGCTAAAAACTCATCAATTCTTTGTTCATATTCTCTTAGGTTTTCATTATCATCAACTAAAAAATCCAAATCTTCTGAAAAACGATAATCTGGAAAATAAACTTTCTTCAAGGCAGTGCCGCCTCGAAAAACAAACCTCTCTTTAAAGTAATCGTCTTTGGCAAAATAAAATAAAATAAGTTCAATAAGATAATCCTTCTCAATTATTTCCTCTGGAAGCTCTTGTTTTGCAGATAATCTTTGAATTTGAGAATAAGCTATCATAATGTATTAATACCTTACTAAATCAAGAATTTGTTTTTGACCCACATTATCAATCAGATGCCAGTTATTCTTATCGATTTTCTCCTCAGGCAAAGCAGGATCAAATAAATCATACCTTTTTTTAATATATTTTTTAAACTGTCTTGATAATGCCGGCTGTTTAATTTTAAGTATTTCTAAAATATAACCTAAACGTTTAGCCACAACATTTTTACCATATTTATCAACATAATCTCTCAATCGTTTGTAATCTATTCTTTCTTTTACTATCCAAATTCCTTTGGCAATTTCCGTAATTCCACCGCAATACTGAGGATGAGCCGCGGCATCAACGATTGTCCTTTCTAAGTCAGAAATTCTTGCTTTTTCAGTTTTTGTTACCCACTCTTCTTTAATGCCCCAGATAGATTCTTCCTTCACAAAAATAAAAATCAATTTATCTCTCATCTCCAAAGGCACAATCTGCCTCTTGGAAATAGCTGTAAAAATCTTAATCAAAGGCTGGGTCAACATTCCCCAATAATGCATAGCGCTATAAAAAGCAATGTAATATAGAGTGGAATTAACTACTTCTCTGGCTGCTACATACCAATTACCCACATAACGTTCAGTGCCGCCTAATTCCTGAGGAATGATCAAAAACTTACCTGCTTTTAAGCGCGTAATTACTTTTCTTTTAACTAATCTGCTTAATAGGTCTGTGGCATCATTATAATTCTTCGCTGAAATTCGCTGAACATCACTAATCTCAAAAATAGTCTTATTTTCATCATAGAGCCGACTAATTAAATTAGCACTAACCTTACCCAATGTCTTTATATTTCCCATATTATCTACCTTTTGTGTAAACTATACAGTATGATATACTATATTTTATACACTATTAGCAACTTAAAGTCAAGCTAAAAAGTAACTTTTTTCGCATTTTTAGGGTCATTCTTAATCAATGTGAGCAAATTTCTATAAGTTAATGATTGACAAATTGTTAGGTTAAATTTAAGAATGACCCTTGATTACACAGATTATTAAAAGATTACAAAGATTGTTTTATATTAGTATATCGGTGTAATCGGTTTTAATCACTGTAATCAGGTTCTTTCAATTTCACAAAAAATAAGAAAGAACCCATTTTTACCCACCTTTATGTCATCTCCTACGGTAACTTCTCCACTTTTTAATACTCTTGCGAATATCCCTTCCCGAGGCATAATGCAATCACCTAACTTGTAGTAAATAGCACAATATTTATCGGGAATTGGGAATTCCGGGGACACATCACTTGGGGGAATTCCGGGGACACATTGAGCTAACCCGGTTCTTTCTTCCCAGTTTCTGAGGCCTTAGGATTCTACCTGTTGTCTTTTCCAGATTCTCTATGAATCCCTCTTGACCTAATGGCCTTCCAATGCGGGCATGTTTCTTAAAAAGCTTTACATCCTGCTTTTCGTCTTCATCTGCCAAAAATGTTTTCCAGTCTTCTATTTCTTCGATAACAAAATTATCTAATAATAATAGATCTTTTGTTTTATAAATATGAGCTTTTGCGCTTGAAAATCTATAATCTTCCGCTTTTTTCACAATCCCCGCTCGTACCGGATTGCGCTCTACATAACGAATGGCCGCGTAAAGATATTTTTCATCTAAGGTGAAGGAACTAAACCTTCCCTGCCATAAATACCCTCTCCAGTTCTCTCTGAAATTAATCATACGTGTATAATGCTTGTGGGTATCACCTATCCCTTTTGATAGACTATCTTCTTTTTCTGGAACGGCAATTAAATGTACGTGATTATCCATAAGGCAATATGCCCAGAAACTTAATCCTGCTTCTTGAGCGTGTTTATGCAATAGAGTAAGGTAGGCTGTTTTATCTTTATCACTAAAGAAGGTTTTTTGAGATCTATTGCCGCGTTGGGTAATATGATGAGGGATATTTGGTATAACAATTCGTGCCATTCTTGCCATAAAGTAAAGTATAGCGGAATGAAATGGCTATATCAATGAATTAAGTGATGTGTCCCCGGAAATCGATGGTAGGTTGTCGGTTTATACCTCTCCTCCCAAGTGCCCTCTTATTACTTTCCGAAGTTCTTCTGCAATGCCCAAGCATAAATGAGCTTCTTCTTGAGTTGCCTCTACACCAGGATAACGTATTTCCACAGCAAAAGAAGAAAGTTTAACAGCTTGCTTTTTGTGCTCCATTAGCTGAGGAAGAATATTTTTAGCTTTTTCTAGAAGCACATCTAAATCATGAGTTTTCTCAAAATAAATATTTTCATCTTGAAGGAGAGCCTTTAAATATTTTTCCACACATTGCTGAGAATGAAAACAAACAGCGTCATATTCAGGAGGTAAGCTTTCATATTCTCTCTGAGCCACCAAAAAGTCTTTTTCTGCCTTTATAACCCATTCTTTAACTAAAGGTTTCATGCTCTCAAGCCTTCTTTTAAAATATCTTTTATAAAAAAATCTCCCATTTTTAATCTTTTTTCTACATAATGAGGAGATCTTACGATTATATCTATGGGAAAGGATACTCCAAACTTCTCATCTACTTTTAAACGAATTAAAGCTGCCTGCTCATAAGGCTTACGGTTCATATCCATTATTACGAAAATATCCAAATCGCTATTAGTGGTTAATTTATTTCGAACATACGAACCAAAAACCACCACCTCTTTTGCCTTAAACTCACTTTTAATAAAACTCACTATCTCTGGCACGCTACTTTTCTCAACCATATTATTTTTAGTATAGCATATAATTTTCAAAAATGTTATATTTTTTGTGATTACAATCGAGAGCGAAAAGAGACATCGTACCATAGCTTCCTCCTCGGGAGGCTACTGAAATTTCCGCTCACTTCGCATTTTTAATCACCCCTATATCATCTTCTACGGTAACTTCTCCACCTTTTAATACTCTTGCGAATATCCCTTCCCGAGGCATAATGCAATCACCTAACTTATAGTAAATAGCGCAATACTTATGGCATTCTTTGCCAATCTTAGATATTTCTAAAATAACCTGTGTTCCTATATTCAGCTTGTCTCCAATTTCTAATTGTGTAAGATTTAAACCTTCTGTAGTAATGTTTTCGGCAAAATCACCCGGGTTTAAAGCTTCGCCTGTTTTTTTAACTTTTGGGCATTCATTTTGACATTTTATACTCTCTATTGCCAGTAGACTCACCTGCCTACCTCCAGGGGCAGCATGGATATCACCTTGAAAACCAAAATCCTTGATTAAAAAAGCCTCCGACACCGGTATTTTAGCAACGCCTTTAGTTTTACTTATATTGATAGAAAAAACTTTCCCTTTCACAATGCTACCCCCTTCTTATAGCTGCCGCTTTTTCCCCCGCTTTTCTCAAGTAATTCTATGTTTGATATCTGAATTGCCTTAGAAAACATTTTACACATATCATATATAGTAAGGGCGGCAACTGAACAAGCACATAAAGCCTCCATTTCAACACCGGTTTTTGCGGTTGCCTTAGCAGTTACCTCTATATAGACAAAATCTTCTTTTAAAGAAAAATCCACGGCCACCTTTTCTAATTCTATAGGGTGACACAATGGCAACAATTGCGGCGTTCTCTTGGCGGCTAAAATCGCGGCGATACGCGCTGTCTCTAGAACATCCCCTTTGGGGATATCGTTATTTCTTATACGCTCAATTATTTCCTGCCCTAGCTTTACAGAAGCCGCGGCCACTGCTATGCGCAAGGTTTTTTGCTTTCCTCCTATATCAATCATGCCTAATTTTTGCCTCATAGTTCTACCCTCCTAAACTGCTCATTTCTATCTGAGGTTCTTTGATATTTAATTTTACATGCCGCGGCTTTATATTCAGTATTCCTTTTATATCCTCAAGCAGCCGGTAATCGTCCTGTGTACCCCTAATCAGTGGACGAGCATCGTAAAGGCAGCCTGAGAATAAACAGGGTGAAATCCTTCCCGCGCAATCAAGGCGTATCCGATTGCAGCTATAGCAAAAATTGCCGGTAGTTCCGCTGATAAATCCAATCGCACCTTTGGCGTCTTTTAATTGATAATAAACTGCCGGGCCGTTTCCTTTGGGCATTTCTGCTGGTTTGAGTTCTCCCAATTTTGATTTAATTATGTTTTTTGTTTCGCGGCTGGGTATTAAAGAACTAATTAATTTTTTTGAACGTTGGTTAGTGTGAAAAAATTCAATAAACCGAACAATAAACCCTTGCTCTAAAGTAAGCCTGGCAAAATCAACTATCTCATCATCGTTTATCCCGCGCATAGGAATAATATTTAATTTTAAAGGCTTAAGATTAATTTGCAAGGATTTTTGTATGCCTTGCCAGACTTGGTCAAAACAATCCATTCCGGTAATGCGCCTAAAGCGTTCTTTTTTAAGAGTATCTAAACTCACATTAATTCTATCCAGGCCTGCTTCTTTTAAAGCTGGAGCAAGTTGAAACAGTAAAACACCATTGGAGGTCATGGATATTTCTTCTAAACCGTTAATCTCTCTCAGTAACCTAATCAAAGTTATAATATTTTTTTTTATTAAAGGTTCGCCGCCGGTAAGACGTACTTTTCTAATCCCGGCTTTAACAAATAACTGAATCAATCTGGCCATTTCTTCATAGCGCAATACTTCATCATGGGTCAAGAATTGGCGCTTCTTAAGCGGAGTACAATATATGCAATTGAGATTACATAAATCAGTTACAGATAAACGTAGATAATCTACTTTTCCCATATTATAAACTTTACCTTTGATTTTGCTTTAACAACGCGTCTGTCTGCCTCTACTACCATAAATCCGTCAGCCCTCGATAAAGCTAAGACATCCGCTGAACCGTGACTTTCAATAGGAGTAACATAATAGTTTACCCCTTTCTTTGATATTTTTGCCGGAATAAAATGTTTTCGTCCAGCCTTATGATGAAATGCTTTTTCGATAATTCCTTCGGAAAACTTGGGGCCATACGGCTTTTTTCCCATCATCTTCGACAGAGCCGGACGGATAAATACCTGATAAGTTAAGAAATTTGAAACCGGATTGCCGGGGATTCCAAAAACAATTGCATTCTTACGTTTTCCAAAAAAGAGCGGTTTGCCCGGTTTTATTTTTACTTTATGAAAAATTTTACGCACATTGCACTTTTTTAAAATTGCCGGCACCAAATCGTAATCACCCATTGATACGCCGCCGGAAATTAAAAGTACGTCACACTCCAACCCTTTTCTAATTGCTTGCTCTAGGTCTTTAGGTTTATCTTTGGCTATTCCTAAAAATACCGGCTCAATGTTATCAGCTAAAAGAAGAGCTTGAAGCTGTAGGCCATTGCTGTTGTAAATCTTATTTTTCACTAATTTTTTACCTGGAGGTATGATTTCTCCACCGGTATTTAAAACTGCCACTCTGGGTTTTCCTATTGCCTTTATGTGGCTTCTGCCAATAGCAGCAATAAGGCTTATATCAGAAACTGAAATTTTTCTGCCCTCAGAAAGAACCTTTTGGTTGATTTTGATATCCTCACCTTTTACGCAGACATTTTCTTTTTTGATAACTTTTTTCAAAATGCAAACCGAATCTTTAATCTGCTGAGTATATTCAACCATAACTACAGAATCAGCACCCTTTGGTATTGGTGCCCCGGTCATAATCTTTGCACACTCACCAGCCCTAATCGTTTTATTGAAACTGATGCCTGCTTCTATACTTGTGAGACAACGCAAAGTAACCGGAACCTTTTCTACATCACAAGCACAAAGCGCATAACCATCCATTGCCGATTTATTAAACGGCGGCATGGCAATCCGTGAACAAAGGTTTTCAGCGAGTATCATCCCCACACTTTTCTGTAAGCTAACCTTTACTGCCGCTAGCTGCTTTACATTGCGAGATATTAGATTTAAAGCTTCCTGGAACAATAACATCTTATAATACCTTTATAGAATTAGCCTTGAATGTAGCCCAGACTTTTTTGCCGATATTTAAGCCCATATCATAATATGAACGTCTGGTAACAAGCGCGCAGAATTCCACTCCGGCATCGATAAAAATCCTTAAAGATCCGTTTACTTCCTCAAGTTTAGTAATAATGCCTCTTACTTTATTCAAAGCGCTTGATGAAAAGGGATCGTTAGAAAGAATAATATCCCCAGGGTCAATAGCAATAACTACATGGCCTTTTTGGCCATGGCTTAATTTTAAACACATACCCCCAACAACAACAGTCTTTAGGCCGTCGGCCTCTTCTTCTAACTCACCTGAGAAGACATTCTCATAAGCAATATCCTTAATCCTGCCTCCAATAATAGAGATAATATTCTTTGACATTCTATAGGCTTGGTTGTTAGAGTGAGTGGTAAATATAACGGTAATCTTTTTTTCTTTATTCAAAGACAGGATTAAATTCTCAACTATACTTATATTATTCTTGTCCACACTTGCCGTAGGTTCATCGAGCAGGAAAACTTCCACGTCAAGAACTAAAGTGCGAGCCAGGGCTGTTCGTTGAGCTTCTCCTGTGGATAAAGTGCGGGGATTTCTACCTGCAAGATGAGAAAGGGATAACAATGATAAAATACGATCAACTTTTTCCTGAATTATTCTTTTAGGTATTTTTCTTAACGCTAAACCATAACTTACATTTGTATATACACTCATATCAAACAAATGAGGATTCTGCATAAGATATCCTATCCTTCTTCGTTGTTGCAGCAATTTAGCTGAATCGCTATAGTCCACTCTTTGCTTCTGAAAATAAATATTTCCTTGGCTCGGCTGTTCAATAAGCGAAAGCATATTTAAAAATGTAGATTTCCCGCAACCATTCGGTCCAGTCACAGCATAAATATAGCCTTCTTTAAGAGAACAATCGATAATATTTAATGAAAACCTTTCATAATCTTTCTGTAAATCCTTTATCCTATACATAAACAATTCTTACTATTCCTTTGTAACTGAGCAAATATTATATTAATAGCAAACGCAATCATTAAAAGAACCATACCTAAGGCAATACCCAGAGAAAATTCTCCTTTACTGGTTTCTAACGCTATAGTTGTAGTAATATTGCGGGTATAGCCTCTAATATTACCGCCAAGCATCATTGACACACCGATTTCGGCAAAAACCCGGCCAAACCCGGCAATAACTGCCGCGAAAATTCCAAAGCGGGCTTCTTTCAAAAGCATTATAAGCCCTTGAATTGGATTCGCGCCTAAAGATAAAGTTGTTAGCTCTACTTTCCTGTCCAGGCTCCTTACCGCTGTTACGGTTAAACCGCACAGTATAGGAAAGCTTAAAATGAACTGACCGATAACCATTGCGGTTAATGTATATAATAGGCCAAAACTGCCTAAAGGACCCTGTCTTGAAAGAAAAGAATAAACCATTAAACCAACTACAACCGTAGGCAATGACATCAAAGTGTTTAACACCGTGATGATAAACTGACGCCCAATAAATTTTTTATGGCCAATAACTATACCAAAAGGAACACCAACTAAAGCGGCTAATCCAGTTGATACAAGGGCACATTTGAGCGAAGTAAAAACAATCAGCAAAAATTCCTTATCCAGAGAAAAAATAATCTTAAAAGCCTTAGCTAGTCCGTCAATTATATAATCCATTTAATGAGACTTGCACTTTCACAAGCCGAAGGCGCGGAGAAAGTGCTTAGTCAAATTATCCCCGAGCGAGTCATGGATAATTATGGCTGCGAAGCGGCCAGAATTATCCATGTATATAGCGAGCCGGGGATAGCGTCACTCCCTACTATCCACATAAAAAAGCTGACTTCCGTTTATTGTATATTTACTAATCATTTCTCGGCATTCCCCAGAAGTCAACCACTCGATTAAAGCTACAGAAAGCTTGTAGTTTACATGCGGATGTTTATGCGGATTAACCGCGATTACTCCATAGAAATTAAGTAAATCTTTGTTTCCTTCGGCGAGTTTCTTTAATCTGATTTTGCCTTTATTGAATAAATATGTAGCACGATCAAGCATTACATAAGCATCTTTTTCATCAGCTATTCTTAATGTAGCGCTCATCCCCTGGCCAGTTTCTAAATACCAGCTGCCCGCGGGATTAAGCCCGGCTTTGCTCCATAGAGATTTTTCTTTTTTATCCGTTCCCGAATCATCTCCGCGAGAAACAAATGTATATTTGGCATTATATATTCTTCTTAGAACCTCATTTATATCTTTTAGGCCGCTGATTGTTGCGGGATCATTTTGCGGGCCAAGAATAATAAAATCATTATACATGACATCCTGCCTGTTCACTCCATATCCATCACTAACAAATTTATCTTCTGCTTTCCTGGCATGAACTAAAATTATATCCACGTCGCCGTTTTCGCCTAATTTTATGGCCTTACCTGTTCCCACAGAAATAATATGAATTTTGACATTACATTTCTCCTCAAACGGCGGTAAAATATAATCCAAAAGTCCTGACTCATAAGTACTCGTTGTAGTAGCCATCTTGATTGTTTCTTCCGCGGCGCTATATGAAGATAAAAGCAAAATAAATCCTAAGGACACAACGAATATCTTCCTCATATTACCCTCTCGTCTTTACTATAAATATTCATTCTGTTACCCCTGGCAAATCCTATCAATGTTATATCCATTTCACGTGCCAATCCAACAGCCTGATTCGTCACGGCGCTGCGGGAAATGACAATAGGCATACCGCATTTTTTCGCTTTAAAAACCACCTCGGACGAGATTCTTCCACTGGTTATCAAAATATTATCTTCGAAAGTTTTATTTTGCGAGAAAACGCATCCTATGACCTTATCAATCGCGTTATGCCTTCCAATATCTTCTCTAAATGCCGAGATTTCCAATTCAGTTGCCAGCGCAGCGCTGTGTACTCCTCCGGTTTTTAAATAAATTTCAGAGCGCTTTTGAAAATCCATCATTAATCCACCAACCGCCGCGCTGTTTATTTTAAATTCAGAAATAATCTTTGACCTGTGTATAATATCCAATACGTTATAAAAGAGAGTCCCTCTGCCGCAACCTGAGGTATAAAGCCTCTTAAAAATTAGATTTTCGACATTTTTATTAGCTATCTCTACATAACAGGACCAACGTTGATTATTAATTGACAAACTCTTAATTTCATCCGGGTTCTTAATTAATCCCGAAGTAAAAAGAAAACCTCTCACAAGATCTTCCAAGTCAAAAGGTGAGCACAAAAACGTTACTAGTTCTTTATCGCCCAGGATAATAGTAAAAGGTACTTCCTGCGCTACTACATCTTCTGTTTCCTCTTTAACGCTTGCTCTTATCTTAGTAATTGTAAGTGTTTCCATCTTTTAAAATGTCTCTTTATAAACTTTGTCCGCGAATAACTTAACTCTACTCTCTAAATTAAAAAACTTTTTTAATAAATTCTTGGCGTAGGGAGTCAATGTTGTGCTGCCGCCGTTTACGCCGCCTTTGGTACAAATAACAAGAGGCTTGCCCAATCTTTTCTCTGCAGATTTAATATAGCTCCAAGCATGACGATAAGACATATTTAATTCTCTAGCAGCTTTATTTATTGAACCTGCCTTTTGAATAGATTTTAAAATCATAGCCTTACCAATACCAAAAACAAGTTTATTATTTTTCGAAAGCCATACCTTCGATTTTATCTGCATAGTCGATATACTCCTGGGGCGTATTTATATTTACTAGTTCGTTTTCATGTTTGGCCATATCAACGTAAAAAGTTCGGCATTTTTCTAATATCTTGAAAATACACAACTGTCCTACTGCTATTTCTTTTTCAATCAAACCTCTCATTGACTTACGATATATCGCAAACAGAGGTTCCAATCCAAATTCCCCCCGAGGAACGAAACAATCAAAGCCTTGCTTTTTACTGGCGCAAATAACTTCTGCTATTACCGAGTCATAAGTTTCAGGCATATCACAGGCTACACAAAAAATATACTCTTTTTTACTTACGGTAAGGGCGGTATGTAAAGCTCCCAATGGGCCTTTACCGGGAATAATATCTTCAAAAATCGCTAAAGGCATCTCCTTAAAGAGTGATTTGTCGTTACTCACAATAAACACTTCATCGAAGAAGGCCTTCATATTATCCCCTATAATGTCGATAAACTTTCTGCCATGGCAAGTTAAAAAAGCTTTATGCCTGCCCATGCGTTTATTCTCTCCACCTGCTAGTATCGCGCAGGCAATCCTCTTTTTATCATTATCCCAAGAAATGCACGCTTCGCAGGCATTTTTAATCGCATTTTTTCGGTTATGTGAATTTTGCATATCGCTTCTTTTAAAAAATACCTCGATGTTACTCGAGGCGCTTGTGCATTAGCTATCAGCCTTCAGCTTTCCCTT
>JAHJHM010000155.1 GCA_018823915.1 Candidatus Omnitrophota bacterium | reverse complement strand
GCAAAATTTAACAATCGTTCACTAAGCTCATTCTGCATTTTTCATTTTTCATTTTTCACTTTGCACTTTGCAATAATATGTGCTTTACTGACTATTTACAATTATGCCGTAGGATATTATATAATCTAAAAAATAAAAATCAATTGATAGTTTTTGCGTCTTTATGAATTAAGTGATATAATTGTTTGCAGCCGAAATCCAACATCAAAACAATAAAGCGATGAAACTTGAATTGAAACCAAAAAAAAGATACCTTTTGCGGATAATCGTCCCTGCCTATTCGGCATTTAACATATATTCTTTCATTGCCAACAAGACAACTGCTACAGGGCCTCTTTATGTTGCCAGTTCTGCCAGGGAAGTCCCCGGCTGGGATATAGAAGTTATTGATGAAAATAACTTGCGCAGATTTGGCCCAATAAGTCCCTTTCGCGGCGCTGATCACGAGCTAATCCAACAACAAAGGCAAGCAGATGTAGTAGGTTTCTATGGCGGCTTAACCAGCACTATTCCCCGCATTTATGAACTGGCACATTTCTATAAAAAACAAGGGGCGATAACTATTGCCGGCGGACAACACTTTGTAAACGAAACCATCCCTGAAGGATTATCATCAGAAATTGATTGTATATTTTTAGACGAAGCAGAAGAAACTATAAAAGAATTCCTTCGCGCGCTAATGGAGAATAAAGAATTAGCTCCAATTGCCGGCCTTGCGTATAAAGACAACAACAAAATAGTTTATACGCCTTCGCGGCCGCCTATACAAGACCTCGATGCCCTGCCTCTACCTGATTTTTCTCTTCTGCGGTATGCTAAAGTAGAAATTTTTCCTATCACAAGAGTGCGTGGGTGCGGCGCAAACTGTGAATTTTGTACAGTTAAAGGAAAAGCAAGGTACTCTTCGCCACAGCGTTTTATTGAGGGAATTAGTAAAATTTTGGAAACAACACCTGTAAGGCAATTTTTTATTGTTGATGACCTCTTTGGCCAAGATAGAAATGAAACACTGCGTTTATGCCGGCTAATAAAAGAATATCGGGAACGTATTGGCAAACGCCTGGACTTTTGTGTTCAAATCCGCCTGGATAAAGCAAACGACACAGAATTGCTGGAGGCAATGAAAAACGCCGGCATTAATACTGTGGCCATTGGGATTGAGTCACCAATAAATGAAGAGCTCAGGGCAATGAATAAAGGTTTAAAACCGGAAAAGATGCTGGAATTAAGCAAAGTTTTTCATAAATTTGGATTTTTTATTCATGGTATGTTTATTTTTGGATATCCCATGAAGGAAGGCATAAATTTTAAGATGGGGGTAGAAGAAAGAATAAAACATTTTAAGAATTTTATAAAAAAAGCGCGCATTGATACCATACAAGTTCTCTTACCTGTTCCTCTTCCCGGCACAGAGTTCAGGACAAGGCTTGCCCGCGAAAATAGAATTTACCACTTGGATGATTTAGGCTGGGAATATTATGATGGTAATTTCCCTCTTATTGCGCCGGATGAACCCCTTACTCCGGAAGAATTGCAATTTGCCATACGAAAAATTATGGGCCGCTTTTATCGTACAAGATATCTATTTATGTTTCTTTTACATATGTTTTCTATCGCTCACTTAGTTTTTTATTTTCATAACATAAAAATAGGGTGGAAAAGATGGTGCCGCAGGTGGCGTAATTACCTTTTTCGCTTTGGCGGGGGAAAAATTGTAAATAATTGGACCCAACAATTACTTAAAGGGCCATTCTTTGAAAAATTGGTGAGCGCGAAAAAACACCTTAAGAAAACCTCCAAAATCTCTTAATGTCTTTTCTTCTTTTCTCTTCTTTTTTGGGATGCTTTGGTATGATATTGTCTTTCCCGAAATTCTCTTAGAGTCCCTTCTCTTTTACACTGCATCTTAAATTTTCGCAATGCTCTCTCAAAATCCTCTCTTCTCTCTATTTTTACTTCCGCCATTACTCCTCCCTTTTGCTTTTGGAAAAAAGTGTATCATATTTCGAAAATAATGCAAGAAGAAACTAATTTGGAAAAAATAGAGATCTATCCATATGTATTTTCAAAAAAGTTTCCATATCCTGAGGTAAAGGTATCTCCAAATTCACTCTTTCTTTGCTTAAGGGATGAGTGAAGCTCAAAGAATAAGCGCATAGGGCAAGCCGCTTAACGTTGATTGCGAAATCGCGCCTGAAGGCATATTTTCTTTCTCCTAAAATGGGATTGCCAATTTTAGCCAATTGAATCCTTAGCTGGTTAGTCCTTCCGGTTAAAGGCTCTAATTCTACCATACTAAAATTATTGAATTCTTTTAAAACTCGATAAATTGTTTTTGCCTGTTTAGGCCTTTCGCCAAAAATTTTGCCCTCCCTGTCAATAATACGCCCCTCTAAAACTCCCTTTTTCTTACTCAATTTACCTTTAACAAGCGCAATATACTTTTTCTTAACTTCTCCTTGCTTAAACTCTCGCATAATTTCTCTTTGCGCTGCTTCGCTCTTAGCATAAATTATCAAGCCGGCAGTTTCTCTGTCTAACCTATGGCAAGGATAAACTTTTCTTCCTGTCTCTTTTCCTAAAAGAGAAGTTAAAGTATATTTTTCTTTTTTTGGCGAAGGCTGAACCAAAATCTTAGCAATTTTATTAACAACAATTAAATACTCATCATTAAAAACAATTTCAAATGCCTTACTCATCTTTTCCAGTATTTAGTATCTAGCATCCAATATCTATTTAAAGATATCTTCCACTTCTTTCTGTAATTCTCTTTTTAGGATTTTTCCTGTAGGATTTTTGGGAAGATTCTCTTTAAAAAGTACTTTTAAAGGAACTTTGTAAGGCGCAAGGTTTGCCCTCAGGTGCTTGAGAATTTCTCTCTCATCTAAATCACCCTCACTCACCACAAAAGCAAGAGGAACTTCCCCACGATGCCGGTGAGAAACACCCACTACTGCTGCCTCACGGATTTTTGGATACCCATATAGGATATCTTCAATTTCCCGGGGGTAAACATTTAGCCCTCTTACAATAATCATCTCCTTAAGCCTTCCCATAATATAAATAAATCCATCACTGTCTATCTTGGCTAAATCTCCCGTATATAGCCAGCCACCTTTTAGCACTTTCTTGGTTTCTTCTTCCAAATTATAATAACCCTTCATTACATTGGGCCCTTTTACTAAAAGCTCTCCTACCTCACCCTGCGGCAATTCCCCCCCCTCTTTATCTATAACTTTCACTTCAACTTTAGAAAGGGGCGCGCCTACAGAATCCGGCTTTTTCTTTTTGCTTAAAGGGTGCAAGGAAACTACCGGGGAACATTCGGTTAAACCATAACCCTGCAATAACGGCCGTTTGAATTTTTTCTCAAACTTCTTCCAGACATTTTGAGGTAAAGCTGCTGCCCCGGAGATACATAACCTTATAGGATTTAAAAAAAGGCTTAAAAATAACCCTAAACGGGGAAATTTTGCTTCATTTAAAATATCATAAAGGGAAGGAACAGCAGCAAAAATAGTTACACGGTGCTTAAAAATTGCCCTGATTACTGGTTTAAATGGCATAACTTTCCCTATAATCACAATTTTTGCTCCTTCATATAGGGGAAGAAGCATGCAAACAGTGGAAGCAAAGGAATGGAATAAAGGAAGAATGCAGATAAAACAATCGTGTTTAGTAATCTTTATAGTTTCCGAGCAGCCTTTTATATTAAAAATCAAATTCTCATGAGTTAGGCACGCGCCTTTAGGCCTGCCGGTTGTACCTGAAGTGTAAACTATCTCCGCTATGCTCTCGCCCTGGCTGGCCGGTTCTGTTGAAAAGACCTCTGAATCGGTTAAGAGAGAATAAAAATCAAGAACGGCTTTATTGTCTTTTGGGGCAGGAAGAGAAATCACATATTTTAAAGAATCCAGACGGGATAACAAATTCTGAGCATTTGCCGCTTTATCAATGGAACAAATTAAAATTTTAGCGCCGGAGTCCTCTACCACCAGCCTTGCCTCTTCCCGCTTAAACATTGAGTTAAGAGGGACAACGGTTGCCTTCAGCCTTAAAATGGCAAAAAAGGAATAAATAAATTCCGGACAATTAGGCAGCCAAATTGCCACTTTATCAAATTCTCTTATTCCTAAATTATACAGAGCCGAGGCTAACCTCATAGAACTGTCGGATAGCTGGCGGTAGGTAATTTTTTTTGTTTCAAAAATTAAAGCTATTCTTTTGGGATATTTAGCGCAGGTAAAATCAAGCATTTCCGCAAGATTGATAATTTCTCTTCTTCTATTCATATCCCTCCCTGTTTTTAAGTCTTTTTAACTTTTAACTTATAATTTACGACTTACTTGTGCCCGCCTGTGCCCGTAAGGGTGCAAGGGTACAACTTATAACTATTTATTACAATTCTATTCCCTCAATTTTTTCTCCGCAAAATTCACACTTACCCTGTTTCATATTTCTTTTGTTGACAGAAAACCCCATCCGTTCAATAAGAAGCTTGGAACAAGCTGAGCAATAGGTATTCTGACCATAATCAGTATGAATATTACCAAGATAAACAAATTTTAACCCTTTCTCTTTGCCAATTTTATAGGCATTCTCTAAAGTAGCCAACGAGGTGGATGGAATTTGAGTAAATTTATAATCAGGGTGGAAACGGGAAATATGCCAAGGGATACTTTTATCTAAAGAAGATATAAAACAAGCGATATCGGATAGTTCCTCCTTACTATCATTGTAACCGGGAATAACCAAAGTGGTTATTTCTACCCAAATATTAAGTTTTTTCATCAGAGTAATATTTTCCAAAACTGGTTTTAAAGACGCCTTACACATTTTATGATAGAAATCTTCCCTGAAAGACTTTAAGTCTACATTAGCAGCATCTAGGTAAGGGCTTATGTATTCCAACGCCTCCCTGCTCATATATCCATTGGTAACAAAATCATTATACAGCCCCTGGCTTTTAGCTAATTTGGCACATTCATAAGCAAATTCGAAATAAACCGTCGGCTCAGTGTAGGTATAAGAAATACTCATACACTTATTTTTTATTGCTTCCTCAACTACTCTTTCTGGCGTAACTTTAAATCTCTTCGCTCCAATTTTTTCTACTTCTTGAGCTTGGGAAATCTCCCAATTCTGGCAAAAATCACACTTAAAATTACATCCTATAGCGGCAATCGAATAGGACAAAGAGCCAGGAAGAAAATGAAAAAGAGGCTTCTTCTCAATGGGGTCAATATTTGCTACTACTAATTTTGCGTAATTTAAAGAGTGAAGGATGCCGTTGCTATTTCGCCGTACTCTGCAAAATCCTACTCCTTCATCCTTTATTTTACAATAGTGATTACACAAAAGACAACTTACTGCGCCACCAACTTCTTTATTATAAAATAAAGCTTCTTTCATATCCACGAATTCCCACAGCCTAAAAATTGAACATTCTATCCAACTTTTTTTTATTATATAGTTGATTTGTATAAAATTCAATGGTAATATATTTTTATGAATAGGGAAGATGGTTCTTCTCTTTCCTCCGTTTATTTAGATTTGGATTCTCAAAGACTAAGAGATACTTTTTTTTCAACTCCCGAAAAATCCCCTCCTAAAAAAAGTCTTTTCTTCTGGGCAATAACAGCTTTAACAATTGTAATTTTTAGTGTGGGCGTCTTCACCTTTGTTTCAAAATATGAATTCCTAATTGCTCCCCGTACCGATATTGAGTGGGAAAAAAACAGCACCTCTCTTCTTCGCAGCCAAACTCCCTCTGTTAGCTTCTTAGGAAAAAATAAACTACTGCTGAAAAGAAAAGGATCCTCCGTCTATTTAAAGATAGTGTCGGGAAAAAAAATAGGAATAAAAATAGACTTTAAAGACCCTATCAACCTAAATTCCCATTTTCTTTTTCTCTATTTGAAAATGGAAAATCATCCTTTAGGAATAGACGTAGTAACTAGAGACACTCGATTTTTCTCTAATTCTTTAAATCCTCTAACAATAGAAGTAATGAGCGAAAAAAAAGCTGGATATACAAAAATCCCTATAACATTTGCTAACGCTTCCCCAGGAAATACAAACCTCTCTCGGATAAATCAAATTAGGCTCTTTTTTTATCCTAAAGATGAGGAAAGAATTTTTAACGCAAAGGGCTGGATTTTAATCAAGGATTTAGTTTTGGTTAAAAATGTTGATTGAAATATTATAAACCTAAATGTTGTCCCTCGCGCCTAAATATCTGAAAAATCTCTTGCGACATTTTTCAGAAGCGCTTCGGGATCAATTCGACTAGGCATTTTTTAGTAAAAAAATGCCAGTCTCATTGAGGAGAAGAATGAAAGTAATATCGGTAGTTAATCAAAAAGGTGGCTGCGGCAAAACGATAACTGCGGTCAACCTCTCGGCGGGACTGGCAAAAAAAGGGAACAAAGTTTTACTTATTGACCTTGACCCTCAAGCTCATGCTAGTTTTTCTCTTCGCAACACTCTTGGGAGTACTTCAGAGGAAAAAAATAATTTTACCATAACCGATCTCCTGGAAAAAAGCTGTCAAGATCAAAAATTACCAGAGGGTACAATTTGCACTCCTGTATCAGATAACTTTTATCTTATTCCTTCGGCAATTGGGCTTACCTCTATAGAACATAAATTGGCCCAAAGAGAAGATAAGCTCCAAGTGCTCTCTTCTTTATTAAAAAAACTGCATCTTGATTTTGACTATTGTATTTTAGATTGTCCTCCTAACTTAGGAATAATCACTTTAAATGCCTTATGGGCAAGCAAATACTCTCTTATTCCTCTAAATACATGTGATTTTTCCCTTAAAGGAGTAGAGATGTTAAAAAACATCCTCGTTATGCTTAAAGAATTTAAAACAGATGTACCTACTCCCTTTTATCTCCTTAGTCAAGTAGATAAACGTTCTAAATTTGTTAAAGATTTCACAGAGAGAGTAAAGAATCAACTGGGCACACTTCTTTTGGATATAACCATAAGAACAAATATTCATCTAAAAGAAGCAGCGGGGGGAGGGAAGGATATCTTTGAATACAAATCCGATTCCCGAGGAGCTCAAGACTTTACCGCTTTAGCCGATAAAATCCAAAAACTTACGACTCAAAACCTCTGGGCACCTTTATTTTTAAAAGGAAAGGATTTAAGCGAAGTGTATGTTGCGGGTAATTTTAATAATTGGCAAAAAGAAGAAAGATATAAGCTGAGAAAAATGGGGGAAATTTGGAGTATAAATCTTTCTTTAGAAAAAGGGAAATACTGCTATAAATTTCTCACCGGGGATACATGGCTAACTGACCCCCATAACAAATTAGCCGAAAATGATTCTTTTGGAGGGAAAAACTCTCTTCTGTTGGTAGATTAACAAAATTAGGTGGCCACTTTATGTAAATATTCACTGAACACCGTCCAAATTCTTTTGAATATCCAGTGAATATTCAGTGCAAAATGCAAATTGCAAAT
>JAHJHM010000154.1 GCA_018823915.1 Candidatus Omnitrophota bacterium | reverse complement strand
TTATTGCAAAATTAGTAATTACGGCAAAGAAAAATAAATAATTTTAACTTGCTTGTGCCCGTTAGGGTATGCAATTTTCAATTTGCATTTTGCACTGAATATTCAGAAAAAACAGACGTGGTTCACTGAATATTTACCTGCCGCGGTCATCATTTTACCTAAGTTTTAGACAGCGCCAAAGTCAAGCAAAATTCCACAGTTACCTCCAGATTTTTTTCCATGTCTCTTTCCATTCCCGCCTACTATTGAGAAACTCCTTTAAAGTATTAGAAATATCTGTTATTATATTTAACATTGGTGGCACCTTCTAAAAATACACAAATAATTTTGCTAATCTATTGAATTACAAGGAAAAAGGTGACAAAAAGCAGCAAAAATAGCGGTGATAACCTTTTTTGCGCATAACTCATCGTGCCTAAAGAGTTTATTGTTAACAAATGTGTGATTTTAACAAAGTACTGACAATATATTTGCAGGGTATATGGGATTATATATTGCTTTGGCTTATTTGCTAGACTTGATTTTCGGTGATCCTCAGTGGTTTCCTCACCCGGTAAGAGGGATAGGGAAATTAATAATCTTTCTAGAGAGGGGCTTAGAGGGAAATCAAAGTAAGGAATGTCAGCGGGTCAAAGGCGCTTTATTAGCTATGATTGTAGTGGGGGCCTCTGGTTTCTGCGCTTATTTATTTATAGAAGGCATGGGGAGGATAAATTATCTTTTTAAGAGTATTGCCTGGATTTTTTTAGCTTATACTACTCTTGCCACTGGGGACCTTTTCAATCATGGCAGAGCGGTTTTTAAAAAGATTGAACAGGGAAATATCAAAGAAGCTCAGTATAAACTTTCTCATATCGTAGGAAGGGATACACAAAAGTTGTCTATTGAACAAATAATTAAGGCAACTATAGAAAGTGTTGCCGAAAGCACTAATGATGGAATTATCGCGCCTATTTTTTATTTAATTTTAGGAGGCCCGGTTTTAGCCATAGTTTATAAGAGCATTAATACACTTGATTCTATGGTGGGGCATAAAAATGAGAGATATCTTTATTTTGGCTGGTTTTCCGCTAGATTGGATGATATTGTTAATTTTATCCCTAGCCGCATTGCCGGATTTTTGATTTTAATTTCTTCCTTTATCTTAGGAAAAGAGGCAAAGAATTCTTTTCGAATAATGATAAGAGATGGACAGAAATGTTCTTCGCCCAATAGCGGCATTCCTCAGGCAGCTATGGCCGGCGCCTTAGGAGTAAGACTGGGCGGCCCTCGTTGGTATCAAGGTAAGTTTTTAGAATACCCCTATATTGGAGAGGAAAAAAGAGATGTTGTGCCTCAGTTGATAGAAAAATCTTTAAGGATTAGTTTTTTTGCCTCTCTTTTTATGGTTTCCTTTGGGGTGTTAGCAAAATGGGCAATATGGATAATTTAAACTTTGCACATGGCGGTAATGTCTACGAAGTAAAAAGAGAATATAAAAAAGATGTTATTGATTTTAGCGCTAATATTAACCCCTTGGGGTTGCCGGCCGGAATAAAGAAAGCTCTTTGTAAGAATTTTGATAAGATTTTACATTATCCTGAGTCTCAACCAAAAAAATTACAGCGAAAAATTGCCCAATATTGGGGAATAAGTGAAGAAAACATTCTTCTTGGTAATGGCTCGGTGGAACTTATTTACCTTATCGCTCATACTTTTAAGCCAAAAATAGCGGCTATACCCGCGCCCAGCTTTTGCGAATACCAACGGGCAGCAAAAAGTGTCGGCAGTAGGATACGATTCTTAAAACTTAAAGAAAGAGAAGGGTTTAAACTTAATTTATCGCATCTTCCTTATGCCGACATACTCTTTCTCTGTAATCCCAACAATCCTACGGGAAATCTTATTGCAGAAAATAGCGATTTTATCGAGAAGTTGTCTTATAAATTAAACGTTGTTGATGAAGCGTTTATGGATTTTTTACCTGACGAGAAGAAACATACTTTAATCAGGCTTGCGCAAAAAAATAAAAGATTTATTGTTTTAAGAACTCTCACTAAGTTTTTTGCTTTACCGGGGCTGCGTATCGGCTATTTGGCTGCCCACCGGGATATTATCAATAAGCTAAAATATTACTTGCCTCCCTGGAATACAAATTGTCTAGCCCAAATAGCCGCGGAATTAATTTTAAGCGAGAAAGAATACATCAAAAAGACTCGTAAGTTTATGGCAGAAGAAAGAGAATTTTTCTTTGAGCAGTTATCTCAAATCAATGGGCTAAAATTTTATCCGACAGCGGTAAATTTTGTTTTAATTAAAATAAAAGATAAAGATATTACTTCTTCTATTTTAGTAAAAAAGCTCATTGAGAAGGGAATTCTTGTCCGGGATTGTTCTAATTTCAGAGGCCTAAGCAATGAATTTATTCGCATCGCTATACGTTCTCACAACGAGAATTTAAAGCTTCTTGCGAAGTTAAAAGAAGTTATCCATTAAGCTATTATTTGTATGGAGGCAGGAGTAAAAAAAAGTAAACAAGAAGCATTGGCGGAGAAGATGCGGGGCCTTGAGATTTACGAGAAAGACATTAAGGAAAAATTTATCCGCTCAAGTGGGAAAGGAGGCCAAAATGTTAATAAGGTCTCCAGCTGCGTTTATTTAAAACATCTGCCATCAGGGATAGAAGTAAAATGCCAGCAGGAACGTTCTCAGGAGTTGAATAGATTTTTGGCAAGAAGGATTTTGGTGAATAAAATCGAAACGATTAAATTGGGTGAGGCGTCAGAAGAAAGAAAGCGGATAGGAAAGATAAGAAAACAAAAACACAGGCGTTCTCGCCGGGCAAAAGAAAAGATACTAAAAGAAAAAAAAGAGCAAGCCGAAAAGAAGAAGGCGCGTTCTTACCGTCCCTTACCCGATGAAATTTAAACGGAAAAGCAAAAGTTATGGCTTTTTAAATAAAGGATTAAATTAAGGAGGAATTTTGACAAAAACGGCTGTTGTCTGTATGGAAGAAGTTCATAAAACCTATTATTTAGGCGAAACGCAGATAGAGGCGCTTTGTGGTATTGATTTGACGATAGAGAAAGGAGAATTTGTTGCTGTTTGGGGTCCATCGGGTTCTGGTAAATCCACACTCTGCAATTTAATCGGTATGGTTGATTCCCCTAATTCGGGCAACATTTTATTCCAAGGGCAAGAAATTATTCTTCTTTCTGATGAGGAAAGAACTGAACTCAGAAATAAATCAATTGGATTTATCTTTCAAACTTTCAACCTAATGCCGGTATTATCCGCTCTGGAAAATGTGATGTTGCCATTACAAATTCGAGGGGTACCTAGTAAGATTGTTAGGGAGAAAGCTATGAATATCTTGGATGAGCTGGGCATAGTCGATTATATCGCTCATAGGCCGCATAAGCTCTCGGGAGGACAGCAGCAGCGCGTTGCTATCGCTAGAGCGCTGATTACGGAGCCGGCATTAGTTATTGCTGACGAACCCACAGCAAATCTTGATTCTGATAACGCGCGAAAGATCATAGATTTAATGAGAAAAATTAATTCTCTAAAAGGAACAATATTTCTTTTTTCTACTCATGATCAGCGTTTATTAGACCGTGTACATCGGCAAATTCAATTAGAAGACGGGGTCATTGTGGACGATAAGCTACGGGAAAAATCTTAAAAAGTATGCGCATAAGACCTCTCCTTCAAAGGTATAGGTGTGGGTAAGCCGGTAATTTAAAACATATGAGCCAATTATGATAACTTGGATAAAGATAGGGATACGGAATCTTTATAAGAATAAACGGCGCTCTCTTTTTACTATAGGCGCAATCAGTCTTGGTTTTGCCGCGGTAAATATCTTCGGCGGCTTTACTAATTATATGTATACAAATCTTAAACAATCATTTATTTACGGCCAGGGCAACGGGCATCTAACTGTTTTTAAAAAAGGATTTTCTGGCGAGGGAAAAATAGATCCATTGAAGTATCTAATTGCTGAAGCTGAAATGAAAACTATTCGCGGCTTCTGTATGAAGGATTCACGTGTATTAATGGTTACTCCTCAGCTTCGTATTTCAGGATTACTCAGTAACGGTGAAGTTTCAACAATCTTTATCGCTGGGGGCAGAGTCCCTTCGGAAATCCGGTTTATTAATAGTCAGGCTAAGGGTTTGTTGTCAGAGAATAAGTTTTTCGAGGGTAAACAACTGGAAGATAATATTACCTATGGAGTAGGGTTGAGTAAGGGATTGGCTAAGAAGTTGGGGCTTAGCTTGAATTCTGGTGCGATAGCCATGTCTCCTACAGTAGAGGGATTGTTGAATGCCTTGGATGCGCAGGTTTTTCAGTTGTTTGATTCTCCGGCGGAGACGCTCGATGATAAATTGATGATCGTACCTCTAAAATTTGCCCAGCTTCTTTATGATACAAGCAGTGTAGACAGATTGACTGTCTTATTAGATGATGATAAACATATTGAATCCGTGAAGGCTTTCTTAGAGCAGGGTTTAAAGCAAAAAGGATTAGCTGTGGAAATTAAGCAGTGGAGGGAACTCTCTTCTTTCTATAAGAAGACTAAAGATATGTTTGATACAATTTTTATATTTATTTTTGTGATTGTGTTTATAATTGTAGTAATGAGTATAATTAATACGATTAGTATGGCGGTTATGGAGCGTACCAGAGAAGTAGGAACCTTACGCACCCTGGGAGTTAAACGTAAAAGGATAATTGAATTGTTTGCCATAGAAAGCGGGCTGCTGGGTATTATGGGATCGATTATTGGGATGTTATTAACTTTGGCAATTTGGATAGGGATACAAATTTGGGAACCGACATGGATTCCACCTCATATTACAATAAGAGTTCCTTTGGAGGTGTATCTTGTGCCCGGCTATATAATTTTAAGTTTTCTCTGCCTCGTTGTTTTATCTGTAGTGGCGGCAGCTTTTCCGGCTAGAAAAGCCGCTCATATGAGCATAGTGGATGCTCTTGGCCATGTTTGACCAGTTGGCGGAAGTATTTTGGCGAGAAGAAGTTAATCTCATCAAGTCTATTGATTAGGAGAGTAATAATGAGGGGCCTAAAATTTTTATCATTTCTTTTTCTTTTTTTCGGCCTTACCTACAATAATGCAACAGCTGAATCTAACTCAGCAAGCTATCAGATATTAAGGAAGGCAGACCAGGCAAGGGGCAACCTTGAGGGAGTAACCTGGAAAGTAGGCATTGCTTCTCATGAAGGAGAAAGCAAAAAGCATAGGGTTTTTAATGTAAAAGCCCGGGGATTCGATATTCGCGCTCAAAACCTCTCCCCGGCAAAATATAAAGGGAATAAACTTTTAATGGTGAAAGGTAATATGTGGTTTTATAAGCCGGATCTTAGCAAACCGGTTCCTGTTTCTCAGCGGCAACGATTATTAGGAAATGCCACTTACGGTGATATTGCTTCTACTAACTATGCCGAAGATTACACCGCTGCTTTTCTTAAGGAAGAAGCTATTAATGGAGAGATATGCTATGTGTATGAGCTTGAGGCTAAACCGGATAAGATGACAACCTATGATCGCATTAGATATTGGGTATCCAAAGAGAGGTCGGTTGGCGTTAAAGCAGATTATTTTACTGTCTCGGGAAAAAAGTTTAAATCTGCCATCATGGAATATGAGAATAGCGTTGAGTTAGATAGCAAAAGGCAGCCTTTTATATCCCAGATAATTATTTATGAGGCGCTGATGAGTAAAAATGTAACAATCCTAACATTTGTTGAGCCGGTTATGAGCTACATTGATGATCACATTTTTAATTTGAACCTTTTAAGGAAATGACAGATAGCGTTCGCTCCTTTTCAGTATTAGTGTTACTTATTTTGATAAATTATTTTTTAAGTTTTTCCCCGGCGGTTGCTCTTGCTGCCAAATCAGGAGACAATTTTCAAGAAAGATCATCTTGTTTTATCCAAGAGTTGGCTAGAAATTTAGATTTAAGGGGGGAGATAGGTTTTGATGTTGCAGGAGAGAAGAGATTCTCGATTAAACCAGGCAATGTAGGAAGAACCAGCCGCCGCCAATTCAAAACTACTTCTGTAAAGGTGGACATGAGCAGCATTTTTAACCAAATCGAGATAGGGGTTAAGCCAAGATGGGAATGGGATACACAAGGAGAAGGAGATTTCTTCATTAACGAGTGGTTCGCTAAATATATGCTAAGGGATGATTTTTTTATTTTGTATGGACGTGAAATTTTGCAATGGGGGCCTTCCTGCCTGCTTTCTCCTTCTAATCCTTTCAGCACTGACAACGGGCGTGATAACCCTAAGCGGGAGCTTGCCGGATCGGATTTTGGACGGATTGTATGGATACCTAGTTATGAATGGACAGTTTCTTTTATTGCTAATACAGATAAGGGAAGGCGGACTGTTCCCGAATTCAAAAAGGCATACGCTTTAAAGGCAGATTACACCGGCCAGGAGAAATATTTTAGCATGGTTTTTTCTCACCGAGAACCTGATCGCTCAAGAATAGGATTTTTTGGAAGTTGGACAGCTTTCGAAGCTTTAGTATTATACGCGGAAGGGAGTATGTGGGAGTTTGATAATGATACAAAGGTCATTCTGGGGGCTTCGTATACTCCTGAGATGGGATGTACAATTACCGTCGAATATTTTTATAATGAGGAAGGAAATGCTAATGATCCTATATATTCCTGCCTTCTGCGGGCTAATTCCATAGATACTTTGCTTAGGCAAAATTATATCCTCTTACAGTATATAGATATTCCCCGCCTTAACGATTCTCTTCATTTAACTTTGCGGGGGATTTTGAATTTAGACGATGAGTCAAGTAAGTTGATTGGGGTAGCAGAGTATGATTTAGGAAATTATACCCAATTGTTTGGGGTGGGAAGTTTTAGTCTTCGCGGCGACAAGGATAGTGAGTTTGGAATAGTGGATTATTCAGTAATGGGAGGTATTAGATTTAGTTTTTAATTTGGACACGTATGGTATAATATATAAAATATTATGTATTAAAGGGAGGAGGTGGTTATGCAAAAAGTAGTTATTTTTTTAGTAGGGGGTTTGATTTTGAGCAGCTCAGTGACAATTTTAGCACGACCAGCAAGGGGCAGCAGGAAAAGCAGTCAAGAGAGGCAGCCAGTAGATAGAAGCGAACCAACCGTTGATACAAAAAAGAAAACCAGCTTAACAGAATTAGAAATGAGCGACACTCAAAAAGAAAACATTAACAAGCTCAAAACAGACCTTATGAATATTAAGGAAGGTTCAGAAGTCACTGAGGCTCAAAAAGAAGCTTTCAAAAATGATTTATTAGCAATAGCTGATGGCGCGACGAGGCCAGACCCTGCCCTTACAGAGCAGCTCGTTAATGACCTTACTCAGGCGATTGCCGACGGTGATATTAGCAGCCAAGAGAAAATGCAGCTTGCCGCTGATGTACAAAAAGTAATGAATAGCGCTAATATTCCCATGGAAGAAGTTAACCAGGCGATTGCTGATATCCAAGTTATTCTTGAGGCATCAGGTATCAGCCAATCAGATGTACAAACTATAGTAGATGATTTAAAAGCTATTGCCAGCGAAGCGCAAAAAAAATAATCAAAAAGGCGGATTTGGTTAGTGAAATAAGAGAGGTAAAACCCTCACCGCGAAAATTTGCGTAAATAGTCAGTAAAGTACGTTTTATTGCAAAATGCAAATTGCAAAGTGAAAAATGCAAAATAAACTTAAAAGAAATAGAAGAAATAATAGAGATTATTGCAAAATTAGTAATTACGGCAAAGAAAAATAAATAATT
>JAHJHM010000153.1 GCA_018823915.1 Candidatus Omnitrophota bacterium | reverse complement strand
ATTTGCAATAGAATGTACTCTACTGACTATTTACCTAAGCTCATTCTGCATTTTTCATTTTGCACTTTGCACTTTGCACTTTGCAATAATATGTGCTTTACTGACTATTTACCTAAGAAGTTTATGCCTTTAGTTGGCTTTTCTTAATTTCACTGCTAATTCAGCTTTCAGTGTCTTTATTCTACCTCTTGTGGGGGTGAGGTTTTCCTCCAGGTGTAGGCGGGCTTACTAACTGTCTTAGCTGTATTTTATTTTTGAGCAGGCAAAATAACAGTCGTCTTTGCCCTTCGACTTCGCTCAGGACAGGCAGGCACGCTTGGTTATTCCGTAAAACAACCAATTCTGGCCTTGGCTTACGCCTTTGGTCCCTGCCTGCCGGCAGACAGGTATTTCTCTTTCCCGAGTTTTTTCTGGCGAACCAAATACCAAATATCCAAATTTCAAAAACCAAAAGACGACCCTGCGGCAGGCCACGCACCTCACCCTAGCCGCCTAACTCGCCGACAGGCTGCTGACATCGCCAGTCGTCGAAGAACACGGCTCCCCCGGAGAGTTCATTACTGACACACCCTCGCCCCACTTAGCCCCAAAAACGTCATACGTACAACTTCCGCCAGTAGACAGCGCATAATAGGTCGACCCCGCTTCCCGCACATGTCCCTGCGCCCTGAAGCCGACCCCCCAACAATCACAACTAAGTACTGCCTGTTCGGGGTTCAGTTTTACGCGCGTAATCACCGGGTCGAACTTCGGTTTTCTGCCTCTTTTTTTGGTTTGGTTTTGAGACATAATTTGCACCTCCCTTTTATTTATTACTATTTATCTTACTTATTGCCTGTTTTGCTTCTTTGCGCATTGAATCTATTTCATTGTTATCGGCAGCTATTTTATGCAATTCTCCTAAAGCGCGGGGGTTACCCAATTTACCTAATGTTCGCACGGTTTCTTTACGCACTTCCAAATCCACATCTTTTAGGCCATTAAGGACAAGACCGCTAAAAACATGGGGAGACCTTATCTCTCCCAAGAGCCAAACCGCCTGCCGGCGTATTTCTTTATCTTCATTTTCTTCCAAAGGGATAACAAGAAAATGAAGATCTGAGCGGTTTTTAAATTCCTTTTTGAAATCTAAAGCCGCGGCTATATTCTCGCACCCCGCCTTAGCTTCCAATAGAAAAAAGATAGTGCGGTAAAGAGCGAACCAGTAGTTATTATCGTTCTTTCTTGAATTTTGTTCGCCTAATTCCTTAAGAAAGCCCAAAAGAGGCTGGCTGGCAGAAAAGTCATTTATTCGCGCAAGGGCTACCGCCGCGCTCTCTCTTACTTCTAAATCCTTATCTTTCAAGGCGTTGATAAGCGAAGGAAGGGCGCAAGGGTCTTTTAGCTGCCCTAAACCTTCTGCGGCCTTCTGGCGCACAATTTTATGTTTATCCTCTTTTAAAAAGTTAACAATTACTTCAAAAACAGAATGATCTTTTAACCATCCTAAAGCGCAAACCGCTTCTCCTCTTACAATTTCATCTTCATCTTCCAATAAGGCAAAAAGGGATTCTTTAGTATGGAGACCAAGATCCCTTAACTTCCACACTGTTAACGCACGCACAGCGCTGACTTTATCTTTAGTTAAAGCAATAAGGGCATCTTGAGCCTGAGGGCTATTTATTCTGCCTAAAGCAAATGCCGCGGCTATACGCACTTCTTTATTTTCATCTTTACTTAAAGCAATTAATGTCTCTAAGCAGCGGGGGTCTTCTAAACTGCCTAAAACTTCTCCTGCTGCCCTACGCACAGAAGGGTTTTTATCTTTTGTTAGGCTTATCAAAGGCTCTATAACTGAAGAGTCTTTTAATCTGCTTAAGACCCCGGCCGCGGAAAATTTAACTTCGTCATCTTCGTCTTTTAATAAGGCAATGAGAGGCTCAATGGTGCTGGGGTCTTTCCATTCCATTAAAGTTCTTTCTGCTTCTTGGCGAAGATGCTCATTTTTATCCTTTAAGAGAAAAACAAGGGCAACGGAAGCGCTGTGGTCTCCTAATTGCTTCAAAGCGCCCAGGGCGGAAAATTTAACTTCGTCATCTTCGTCTTTTAATAAGGCAATGAGAGGCTTAACAGCACGGGGATATCCTAACCTTCCTAAAGTTTCTGCTGCCAGAGCGCGCACACCGGGAGAGTTATGTTTTAATAAAGCAATGAGAGGTTTTATAGCTGCGGGGTTGGCTAAATTAACTAAAACAAGGCTTGCCCTCTGGCACATCAAAGGGGAGCCACTTTTCATCAAAGCAATAAGCGGTTTTATAGAAGAAGAGTCTTTTAACTCAGTTAATCTCCTTACTGCATCCATTCCCTTTTGCTGGTTTTCGCTTTTTAAGTCTTCGATGAGCTGGTTAATTTTGGGGCTTAGGCCGGCAATCTGTTGGGTGCCTTCTTTTACTGGTAAACCAGGCTGATTATAGAGATAGAAATAAACCCCTCCTGCTAATACTAACCCTACCGCTACTATAAAGAATATTGTTTTGCTGGCTTGCGGGCTTAACTTTCCCATAAACTACCTCACCTCCCCTTTTTACCCTTTATCTTTTTCCCTTTATCCTTAATTACTGCCTTAATCTCTTTCAACTCTTTTATGAAAGTTTTCATTAAGTTATCTGTTTTTTCCTTAGTAGTATCATAGCCGCCGGATAAAATTTTATCCTTTATCTGAGCAATAGTCCTTTTACCGTCAATTAAATCCCATACATAGGCAGCGGTCTTATTTAGAGTATAGATGCAGTTTATCTCTTTTGAGGTGCGGTATTATGGGCAGGAGGATTGTTTCATCAGCTATTTTCCTCGTTACCATATCTTTATTCTTTTTTAAAACCATTGTGCTCTGTTGAGTAGACATCAATTATCCCCTACTTCTTTTGCGTTCATATATTGTATTTTTTGATTTTTAACCTTTCCCGCTTCATCCGCTTCATATCAACTTTACCATATTTAAATATATTTAGCAAAGATTTTTTATAGGGACAGTATGGGCAGGGGAGGATTTGAACCTCCGAAGGACTAAGTCCGCCAGATTTACAGTCTGGTGCGATTGACCACTCCGCCACCTACCCAACAGGGTGTCCTGCTGGACTACCCAACAAACCAATGACCTGCTGGACTGCCCGATACGATAATATGAAGCCCAGGAAAGGAGTCGAACCTTCAACCCCCTCATTACAAATGAGGCGCTCTGCCAGGTTGAGCTACCTGGGCATAATATAGTTTATGGTTTATGGCTCATAGTTTATAGCTATAAGCTATAAACTATCAACTATAAACTATAAACCATAAACTATTTATGAGCTTTTATTGCTTTAGGCAAATATTCAATTATATCCGAGGCAATAAGACAATTTTGAGTTTTATCTTTAACAGCAAAATCTGCAGCTAATCCATGTAAGTAAACTCCTAATTTTGCTGCTTCAAAACACTCTAACCCCTGAGCAACTAAACCAGCGATCATTCCTGATAAGACGTCCCCCGTACCTGCAGTAGCCATTCCCGGATTACCTGTCTTATTTTCAAACAGCCTCTTACCATCACTTATTAGGGTACGATGGCCTTTAAGAACAAGAATTAAATTATACTTAAGAGCAAACTTTCTCGCAAGCTCTTTTCTATTTTTTTTGATTTTTTCCCTATCTTGCTTTATCAAGCGGGAAAATTCACCTAAATGAGGGGTTAAAATTATTTTTTTTGTCTTTCTCCTGGTAAGAACTGTTAAATTTTGCGCTAAAGCATTTATGCCGTCAGCATCTACGACTAAAGGCTTATTTACGGTTTCGATAACTTTTAAAATTAATTTTTGAGTAGTGGTTTTTAAGGCTGCTCCCGGGCCTATTGCAAACACATCAATCCTGCTCAAAACTTCTTTTATTGTTTTCCACGCTCCTTGGCAAAGATAGCCTCCCTGTTCTTCTAACGGCTCACTCATTACTTCTGTAAGCTTAATCTCAAAGATACTATTTAAAGACTTCGGCACGCCTGCTAATACTCCTCCGGCACCAATCTTTAATGCTGCTTGTGAGCATAAACAAACCGCTCCGGTTAAACCAGGGGAACCCCCTAAAATAAAAACATACCCATAATCTCCCTTGTGGGTATCAACTTTTCTTCTCGGCCACAGCACAGGCAACAGCATAATCTTCTATGTGGGTTATAGAAAGAAAAATTTTTACATCTATATCTTTTTTAAAAGTACAGTAAGGAGCGCCGTTTTCTTTATTAAGAATAAGAATATCTGTTAAAGCAAGAGGATGTTCCTTAGAAATTGCCTTTATTACTGCTTCCTTAGCGGCGAACCGCGCCCCCAGGCGTTGATAATACATCTTACCCTGATAGATATTTTCTATTTCTTCTTTATTAAATACCCGGGATAAAAACCCATCTTTCCATTTCTGAATTGCCTTCTTCATCTTTTCTATCTTTATCATATCTATTCCTACACCCACTATCATAATTATAAGTGATAAGTTGCAAGTTCTACGTTTTAATCAGGGAGAGCATCTCTTCCACAGCAGAAACTATCCCCATAAATATAGAATGGCAAATTATAGCATGCCCGATATTTAACTCCTCTATCTCCTTTATCTTCGCTATTCGTTTTACATTTTCATAATCAAGGCCGTGCCCTGCAGCAACAAAAAACCCTTGTTTTTTAGCAAATTTAGCTGCCTCTTTTACTTTAGCTAACTCCACTTTTAAGCATCCCGAGGAAGGATTCGCGTTTGAATATCTTCCAGTATTAATCTCTATAAGGTTAGCGCCAATTTTCTTTGCTCTTTCAATTTGCCTTTTATTCGGATCAATAAACAAACTCACTTTTACCCCTTCGTCTTTTAACACTTTTATTACTTTCTCAATTTTTTTATAATCCTTTAGGAGATTAAGGCCGCCTTCGGTAGTTAACTCAAGCCTTCTCTCCGGCACCAAAGTCGCCTGATAAGGCTTTATTCGCGAAGCAAAAGCGACAATGTCTTTATTAATCGACATTTCTAAATTCAAAGGCACCTTTATTACTTCTTTAATAAAAATTATGTCTTCCTCCCTTATGTGCCGCCTATCTTCCCTTAAATGCGCGACAATAGAGCTACAACCGGCAGATTCAGCCAGTATTGCTGCCACTGCCGGCTCAGGATAAGTAGTCCCCCTTGCCTCTCTTAAAGTAACCACATGGTCAATATTAATTCCTAATTTCATTTACACTCTTATTCCCCGGATTATTTCCCCATTCACATATAACCAAATAACAACAGCAACAATTAAAGAAATAATTTTTAGCCAGAAATTATTAGCAATTATCTCTCTTAATTTTTTTATTCTTAATCTTTTTGGAAACTTCATGTGCTTTTGCTTAACTGCCCCTTAAGGATTGTAAATAACTCATTAGGAGTTAAATCTTGTGTTAGCTGCCCGCCGATAGCTAAAGATATTAAACCATTCTCCTCAGAAACTATAGCTACTACCGCGTCAGAATGTTCAGAAAAACCCACCCCTGCCCGATGACGCATCCCTAAAATTTTTCCTAAATTAGGATTATCACTAAGAGGAAAAAGACAACTTGCGGCAATCACTCTTGTACCCTCAACTATAACTCCTCCATCATGAAGAGGAGCGCCAGGATAAAATATATTCTGCAATAATTCAGAAGTTAAATCAGCGTTTAAGATTGCTCCACTCTCCATATAATTCTTCAATCCTATCTCCCTTTTTATCGCAATAAGCGCTCCTGTTCTTTTTCGGGAAAATATACTGACAGCAGAAACGATTTCTTTTAATGCTTTCTCTATTTCTTCCCTCTTTGGTTCAAAGAAAAAGATATGCCTCCTACCTAACCGTATAAGCCCCTCTCTTATTTCCGGTTGAAGAACTACCACTACAAAAATCAAAAAAAAGGCGAAAAGATAAGTAAGTAACTTACTTAAAACGAATAACCTCAAGCCTTGAAAAACAAAGAAAGAAACTATAAGAATGATTACCCCCCTTAAGAGGTAAACTGCTTTTGTCCCTTTAAGAAAAAGAAATATTTGATAAATTACAAGCCAAAGAATTAATATTTCTGCAATAGTCCGCCAATTTAAGAATTGCTCAAAAAATTCCATTAATTATTAAAAATGTGAGAGGTGATTTTAACCGCTTCTCTGATTTCTTTTGTATCATGAACCCTTAAAATATTAGCCCCTTTAATAAGAGCGCAACAGCTAGCGGCAATTGTCCCTGTGAGACGCTCTCCTACCTGGACATTTAAGACACCTGCGATAAATGATTTTCGGGATAGTCCTAAAAAAAGAGGTAATCCAAAAATTTTAAATTTGTAAAGCTCATTGATAATTTTGATATTGTCTTCTAACCTCTTACCAAAACCTATACCTGGGTCAATAACAATCTGCTCATCAGTTAATCCCTCGCCTTTAAAAAATTTAAGCCTCTCACCAAAGAAATCAATTATCTCTTCTACTACATCGGTATAGGAGGGATTTACCTGCATAGTCGCAGGCGAACCTTTCATATGCATGAGGACACATCCTAATTTATAGTTCTTTATCAGAGAAGCCATGCGCGGAGAATGGTTAAAAGCAGTAATATCATTAATAATATCTACCCCTTCTTCGGCTCCAACCTTTGCAACCTTATATTTGTAGGTATCTAAAGAAATAATGATCTTTTTGAATTCTTTTCTTATTGCTTTTAATGCAGGCATAACTCTTCTTATCTCTTCTTCTTCCTTAATTGCTCTAGAAAATGGCCGCGTTGACTCTCCTCCTAAATCAATAATCTTTGCTCCATTCTTTATCATCTCACCTGCTTTCTTCAACACTAAACTTTTCATTTTGCCCGCCCGTCCGGCAGACTGGCGGGCATTTTGCATTTCTTTAAGTAGCCCATCTTGGGAAAAAGAATCAGGAGTTAAATTTATTATACCGCAGATGACTGCTTCTTTTATTTTCAGCACTTTGTCCCTTGCCTTAAATATAAATTCTTTCTTAAATAAATTATTTAAACAAGTGGAGATTTCTGTCGAAACTTCTCGAAGCCCAAAGGGTTGATTGTTTAATTTTTTACACAACCTTTTTAACTGGTTTAAACTTCCAAAAATAATAGTTTTTGTCTTTATTCTTTTTATTAAAGCATCTTTCTCTATCGCGCTATCCGTACCTAAAGAAAGAAGGTTCTGTTTTATTATATTTGCTTCCACAGAGCTAATTCCGTCAATCCTAAAAGCCAACGGCAGACTCTTAGGGGCTAAAATTTTCACTCCCTGCCTACTAACCCCTATGCTAGCCAATAACCTCTTTGCTTTGGCCTCGCTCTCTATCTTTAGAGGAATTATCCTTATCATTTACGTTTACCCCGCCCCGCGTAAAGTCTTGTTCTTTAGAACGAGGGGCGGGGTTTATTTTTTCATCCTTAAGCCCTATTATCTCCTTAACTTCCTCAGCATCTAAAACTTCCTTTTCTAGCAAATGCTGAGCAACACTTTTTAACTTCTCACTATTTTCTTCTAGTATTTTCTTTGCCCGCGAATAAGCTTCTGCTATAATTCTTTTCACTTCTTCATCAATCATCCTTGCCGTAGCCTCAGAATAATCCCGATGCTCTACCAAGTCTCTTCCTAAAAAAACAGGCCCTTCTTTCTTTCCCAGAGTTATATGGCCAACTCTTTCACTCATTCCAAAATCAGTCACCATTTTCCTTGCCATCTTGGTAGCAACTTCTAAATCATTCTGGGCGCCGGTAGTAATTTCTTTTAAAATAATCTCCTCAGCTGCCCTGCCTCCCAAAAGAACACATAATCTATTTAGGAGTTCTGACTTAGAAAGAATATATCTATCCTGGGTGGGTAATTGCATAGTATAACCTAAAGCATTAACCCCTCGAGGAATAATAGAAACTTTATGAAGAGGGTCAACGTTAGGAAGATAAAGCGACAGGAAAGAATGTCCGGTTTCATGATACGCAATGATTTCTTTTTCTCTTTTGGAAATAACCCTGCTTTTTCTTTGCGGCCCGGCAACTACCCTTTCCATTGCCTCCTGTAATTCCTCTATTTCCACTGCCTCCTTATTTCTTCTTGCCGCTAGGAGGGCAGCTTCATTGCATAAATTCTCTAAATCTGCTCCGGAAAAACCAGGAGTCTGCTTGGCAATCACACTTAAATTAACGTTTTCAGCCAACTTTATCTTTCTCGTATGTACTTTTAAAATCCCTTCTCTTCCCTTTATATCAGGAGCGTCAATGATAATATGCCGGTCAAATCTGCCTGGACGCAAAAGTGCAGGATCTAAAACATCAGGCCTGTTAGTCGCAGCGATAAGAACAACGCCCACCTCTGTATGAAATCCATCCATTTCTACAAGAAGTTGATTTAAAGTCTGTTCTCTCTCATCATGGCCGCCGCCGATTCCGGCAAAACGCTGTCGGCCTACCGCGTCTATCTCATCAATAAAAATAATACAGCCCCTTTGGCTGGTTTTTGCCACCTTTTTAGCTTGCTCAAAAAGATCACGCACCCTTGAAGCACCAACTCCTATAAAAAGTTCTACGAAGTCAGAGCCGCTTATACTAAAAAAAGTTACGTCTGCTTCGCCGGCAACAGCTTTGGCTAATAATGTTTTTCCGCATCCCGGAGGCCCTACCAAAATAACCCCCTTAGGAATTCTTCCTCCCAATACCTGGAATCTCTTAGGATCCTTCAAAAATTCTATTATTTCTTTTAACTCCTCTTTTGATTCGTCAATCCCGGCCACATCACGAAAAGTAACTTTAGTTGACTTCTCTTTCTCAATAATCTTTGCCCGAGATTTTCCAAAACTCCACACTTGAGAACCCATCTGATTTCCTTTGCGGGAAAAATACCATAAAAAAAGAATGAAAAGCACCATCGGACCCAAAGAATAAAAAAGACTAGCTAAAAAAGTGCGGGGAGGTTCTACTTCAAATATCTCCACCTTATCCCTTAATAGTGAAATTATCTCTTTATCCTCTTGAGGAATATAAAGATAAAAGCGGCCGCCTCCTTTTTTTTCAGTAAATTTTCCCTGGATTAAATTCTCTGTCTTTTTAACCTCCTCTATGGCAGAATCTTCTAAATTGTGCTCAAGAAGGTAGTAAAACTCATTATAAGTTAACTTCTTTACTAACCCCCCGCCTGTATTAAAAAAACTAGTCAGCCAAATTATCCCCAAAAAAAGAGCGATCCAGAAAAAGGCTGGCCTTAAAAAATTAAAATCAAAACCCTTCTTTTCTTTACTTTCTTTTTCCATATAGTTAATGCCGTGGGTAAATCCCGTTAGATATTTATTATCTAACGGGATTTACCCTTATTGTAATTTTCGATTTTCTAGTAGAGACTATATTATACTTTATCCCCTTGCAAAATCAATTGAATTTTTCCATGATGTCAAAACTTCATCCTCATAGAAGTTTAAAGTGAATTTTTGTGGTATAATAAACTAACTCCCTTACCATGGAAACACTGTGAATAAAAATCCCTTTTTTAGTGTAATTATTCCCACCTACAACAGAAAAGACTTTTTAAAAGTTGCCATTGACTCTGTACTTTGCCAAACATTTGAAAACTTTGAGCTAATAATTGTAGATGACGGCTCAACAGATGGTACCGAAAATTTAGTAACAAATTATAAAGATATCCGCATAAACTACATACATCAAAAACACAAAGGAGTATCTTCTGCTCGTAACAAAGGAATTACTAATGCCCAAGGAAAATTTATCTCATTCCTAGACTCTGACGATCGTTTCCGTAAGGAAAAATTGGAAACTACCAGCCGCTATATTAAAAAATACCCTCAATATAAAATCTTTCACACTGAAGAGATATGGTATAGAAACGGTAAGCTCCTGCCTCAGAAAATCTACCACAAAAAGCCTCTTGGCCTTATATTTAAAAATGCTGTCAAATTATGCTGCATAAGCCCTTCTACGGCGGTAATAAAAAAAGATATTTTCTCCCAAGTAGGTTTATTTGATGAAAAATTGCCGGCCTGTGAAGATTATGAATTCTGGCTAAGAGTAACTTCGCAATTTCCCGTCTTTCTTATTCCTGAATACCTCACCGTAAAAGAAGGAGGGCATCCCGGCCAACAATCAAAAAAATATCCGGCAATGGATAAATTTAGAATTTACGCTTTAAAGAAAATTTTAGAAAGCGGCCGGCTAAACAAAAGTAATTATGCGGCAGCCTTGGAAGAATTTAGGAATAAGTGCTCTGTTTATATAAAAGGAGCCATTAAAAGAGGCAAAATTAAAGAGGTAGCTCTCTATAAGCAATTAATTCCTGAGTTTGAAAAAACCAGCACTAATTATGCTTGAATCACTAAAACAAACTATAGAAGATAATTTTTCTTTTAGGCCGAATAAAAATCAATTTCGAGACATAGAAAGATTAACTTTTGAAATAATGAGAAGAGAAAAAATACATCTAAACCAGATAATAGATTATCTAAAGAATAATTCAAAAGCAGCTAAATGTTCGGGAAAGGATAAGTTCTTCGCCATCAAGAATTCTCTATTAAATCGGCGCTTTCCCTTAACAACCAATAAAGAAAAGATAGACGCTAAAAGAATTTTTTTAACTCAATTAAAAAAGCCTTTATTAGATAAATGGCAAGTAAACCCCATTAGAGATAAGTCGTCCGAGACGACTACTACATCTTTAATGCGGATTTCTAACGGGGTAAATAAGGAATTTAATCCTTTAAAAGTATTTGTAGAAAAAGAGGTTAGAAAAAGTTACCTTGTGGATAATTTTAAGAAAATGTTTCCCCAAGTAGAAATGGAAGAACTCTCCTACTATAGTGAATATCTTAAAAAAAACAAATTCCATATTTCTCAATTAAAAAAATCCATTGTTTTTATTGTAAAAGAAAAATGGGATTTTATAAAGCCCTGTCCCTGCACAAAACACCACCTCTCCTGCGGCTACTGGATATTTAATCTTGGTTTTGGATGCCCTTTTGACTGTTCCTATTGTTTCCTGCAGCAATACACAAATTTTCCCGGGCTGATTTTACCTGCTAACCTAGATGATTTTTTTGAAAAATTTGACCGATTTGCCGGCAAGTTAAAAAAACCAATAAGAATTGGTACAGGGGAATTCTGTGATTCGCTAGCCTTAGATGATATAACACAGTACTCCTCTAAACTAATTCCTTATTTTAAAGAAAAAAATGTATCATTTGAATTAAAAACAAAAAGCACCCAAATAGACAATCTCCTTAAAATTAAATCTTCCCCAAATATTGTTATCTCCTGGTCGCTTAATCCACCTTCTATCATAGAAAAAGAAGAACTGGCAACAGCTTCCTTAGAAGAAAGGATAGAGGCGGCAGGAAAAGCACAAACGGCCGGCTTTGGAGTAGGTTTTCACTTCGACCCTATTATTCACTTCCAGGACTGGAAGAATCAATACAAAGAAGTTATTTGCCAACTATATTCTAAAGTTAAACCTCCTTTTGCCTGGATAAGCTTGGGAACACTGCGATCAAATAGAGAGCTAAAAACAATTGTTGAATCTAGATTTCCTCAAAGCAATATCTTCTATGGAGAACTCCTCTTGGGAGAAGATAAAAAATTAAGGTATCCTAGATTTTTAAGAAAGGAGATTTATTCTAAATTGATAGAATGGATAAGAGAGTATGACACCAAGACTCTTGTATATCTTTGTATGGAGAATAAGGAAATGTGGGAAATTTTGGGACTGTTGAGAAATACAACAGCGCCATTTTAGGAAAAATCTTTCTCTTACCTACCTCAGGAAACAAACCAAAGTTTAACTATCCCTAAACTCCCTAAAGTTACCAAAACCCCTGCTATTAATACTCCTAGAAATATTGCCAAAAATGCCTTGGGTAATTTGAAATTAAACAAAGTAGCGGCTGCAGCTCCTGTCCATGCTCCTGTCCCAGGAAGAGGAATCGCCACAAATAAAATTAATCCCCAAAAACCATAAGCTTGTACTATCTTTGATTTTTTTCTCACCCTCATAAACCACCATTCTAATATCTTTCCTATACTTCTTATTTTTTCTAATCTAATCACCGTCCATTTAAAAAAAAGTAAAAGAGGAATGATAACCAAGACATTCCCCAAAACAGAAAGAAAAAATACTTTCCCCACACTCATTCCTCTAATAATACCTAAAGGGATAGCCCCTCTAAGCTCTACAATGGGCAAAGACGAAACTAATAAAATTAGAAGATCATTGCTTATATCCATACTAATCTCTTCCCTCGTAAATATTCAGTAAATACCGTCTAAATTTTTTTGAATATTCAGTGCAAAATGCAAATTGTAAATTGCAAAAGTTAAAATTATTTGCTCTTCATTTAACAATCGTTCACTAAGTTCATTCTTCATTTTACTATCTTCATTTTGCACTTTGCGATATGCACTTTGCAATTTGCAATAGAATGTACTTTACTGACTACTCAACAGAGTGTCCTGTTGGACTATTTACCTTTCCTTCTACTTTAAGTTATTCTTGCCAACAATGAATTTTATAAATCTCAGTGTATCTGCAAGAGGATGAATTTTGCTTCGTTGATGTTTAGAATAAATACTCCTTATTGGTATGCTCCTTATAAGAAATCCTGCTTTAGCTGCTTTTATGATAATTTCTGACTCCACTTCAAATTTATTTGTCTTAATTCTTATTCTTTCTAAAACTTCTTTTTTGATTAGACGGAAACCACATTGAGTATCAGGTATTTTCTGTCCTACTATTTTGGAGATAAACCAAGACATGAACTTATTGGTAATAACCCTTATTCTTGACATCCCTAAATGATTACCCATGCGATTACCCACAATAAAATATTCGCCCTTTTGCGCCTCATCTAAAAAGTTTTCCAAGTCCAAAGGAGAATGTTGCCCATCACCATCCATAGTAATTATATATTCAAAATTGTTATTTTCTAGAAGATAGGCTATCCCTTTTTTTAAAGCTCCTCCCTTGCCGAGATTAGTTTCGTTTCTGATTATTGCATCCGCTTCTTTTTTTGCTATCTCTAAGGTATTATCTTTGGACCCATCATCGATAACAAGGGTAGAGGAACCTCTTTTTTTTAGTTCTCTAAGAAGTTGCTTGAGGGTTTCTCCCTCATTACAAGCAGGAATTACTATCCAAACTTTCATCATTTTCAAGAATAAGAAGTCGGAAAATAAGAGCTAACAAAATCTGCCCTCTGTTCTCTATTCTGGTAGCCAGTACTTCTGGAACATATACCATTGCTGGGGATATTTTTTTATGTATTTTTCTAAAATAGGAATGTACTTTCTTATTATTGCTTTTTCAGATGAAGCCGTAGACTTTTCCTCCCTGGTGCAGATAATCGGTTCTTCAAATATCAAATGGTAAAACTTTTTATTATCCCTGATAAGAAAAGAAGGAACGATATAAGCATCTATTCTTGAAGAAAAAAAGGCTATTCCCCGCGGCAGGCGCACATAACTAGAAAACATTTTAACCTTGATGCCTCCTCCCATAAAATCTTTATCTCCAAGAAAACCAACCATTCCTCCTCTCTTTAAAACAGAAAAGCACTTTTTAACCGTAACTCCCGTATGGATAATTTTTATCCCTACCATCTTCCGCTGGTAATCAAAAAATCTATTTAGCCGCTTATCTTTATGAGGAAAAGTGATAGCACATAAAGGATAGCCCATAAGAGAAATAATTGCTCCTGCTAATTCATAATTACCCAAATGCGCGGTAAGAATAATGATGCCTTTATTCATAGAGAAAGCAAGGTTTAAGTAATCTATGCCACTTATCCTTACATATTTTTTTATAAACTTTTCATCTAATTTAGCATATCTAAAAAAATCTACTAGATAATATGCGAAGTTTACAAATACTTTCTTAGCATATTTTTTTAACTTCTTTTTATCTTTAGTAAAAGGAGAAAGATTATAGATTACTGCTTCTCTATCTTTTTTGGAAAGGTAAAATTGTATATGAGCAAAAAAATTAGCGATTAAATAGCATATACTGCGAGGAAAAATAAGAGAAAACCACCTTGCTAAAATAAAAAGATAATACATTTATAAATATTAGCTAATCTCTCCTAGAATTAAATCTACAATTCTTAAAGAAGAATCAATTAAAGAAATTCCTTTTGCCTTTTCTTTAAGGGAATACATTTTTTTCTTATCCTCTAAGAGCTCTCTTATTGATTCTCCTATTTTAGATGATTCATCCGTTTTTATAATTGCTCTTTTTTTAAGAAGATAGCTTACGTTTCTCTCTTCCTGGCCGGGAATAGGGTTAGCGACAACTATGGCTGAACCTTTAGAGAGAGCTTCGGAAATAGTTATCCCGCCTGCTTTAGTAATAATTATGTCGGCAAAATCCATAATTTTATGAACAAAACCAATATAGCTAAAATAAAAAATGGGTTTTCGAAAATTTAGCTTATTTTTCACAAACCACTTATAGAGTTTTCTATTTTTCCCGCAAATTACAATAATTTGGAAATCACAATCCAAAACATCAATGGTTTCCGCAATTTTTTCTATAGACCCTAAACCTAAACCTCCTCCCATAATCAATACAGAAGGTAAATCTCTTATAAACCCTAAACTATCACTTATCTCGTCTTTAGAGTAAAAATTCAAAAATTTCACCGAGATAGGGATTCCTAAAATTTTTATTTTCTCATCGCTTATTCCTTCTCTGATTAAAATTTCCTTTGCCTCTTGGCAAGCAACTACATATTTATCAATAGAAGGATGAACCCAGAAACGATGGGGGATATAATCAGTTACTACTGCAATCAAGGGTATTTTTAGGCCGGATTTTTTCTTAAAATCAGCAACTATGCCGCAGGGGAAAGCCTGAGTAGCCACAAAACAACTAGGATTTAAATTTCTTACCAAACGGAGTAATTTCCTAAAAGCAATTCTATTTGCAAAGCCTATAGGAAAAGCTAGATTTTTAACTAAAGTTTTACGATCATAGGCTTTTCGCCACAGAGAAGGAAAATATTTTATAACAGCCGCATAAGCAACACCGACCACCTTCTCTATGCGTGGATAGAAATAACTTAGGCCATTTAAATTCAAAACATCTATTTGGGAATCTCTATAATAAAAAGCTTCTTTTATATTTTCTGCGGCTTTACTATGGCCGCCAAATTTAAAAATATGAAAAATAACAACTCTTTTCACTTTTTAAATTAAATGAAGATATTTCTTGCCTTTTCCTAAAGGATTTAGATAACGGTCTATTCTAATTTCTTCTTTTTTGTCTTTTAAATCAACAAGCCCTTTTGAACTTGCGGGATGAATAACTTCGACTTTAGGGGAAAATATATCATCTTCGTTTTCTTCTCTTACTACGGCAACCCTGTCATCGCTTAAAAGTACAATCGCCCCTACAGGCCAAACTCCCATTATCTTAAAAAACTTTTCTAAAAGATGGAGATCAAATGTGCTACCCTTCTTCCTTATCATCAAATCATAAATCATCTGTGGTGAATAATCTCTCTTGTAGCTTCTTCTTTGACTAAGGGCATCATAATTATCACATATAGAGACAATTAAAGAAATAATGTGCGGAGGTTTAGAAAAAAATACTTTAGGATATCCTCCTAAATCATATCCCAAGTGGTGTTCAAAAGCAACTACTACCGGAGAAATCCCTAGGCTATCGACATATTTTAGAAGAATCTCCGCCCCACAAGTAGTATGACTCATTATCAAGCCGAATTCATTTTCACTTAGCTTGTCAGGCTTCTGAATTATCTTTCGAGAGATATAGAGCTTACCAATATCGTGAAATAATGCAGCAATTCCTACATCTAAAACATCATCTTTACTAAATCCCATTTTGGAGGAAAAAAACATAGAGAGAATAGAAACATTTAAAAGATGTGTAAAAGTAATAGAGTCATATCTTTTCATTGTTGTAGCCAACTTTAAAAACTCTTGATAATTACTCATCAAATCATCCATAATATTGACTACGGTAAATTTAAGCTCCAGGCAATCGAGCACACCCTCATCCGCCACTCTTTCTAAAGACTCTGAAATCTTATCTAAAGAATCTTCATAGCGACTTAAATAACTTACGGGCTTCCCCGCCTCTTCCTCTGAAGCAAATCCTGGAGTAGATATAGAAACTTTGATTTTACCCACTGCTATATTTCTTATTCCCATAAAAGCAAGATGCTTTTGGGCGTCATTTTTCACCCCCTGTGGGGACTGCAGGGCCTGCGGAGTAATCAAAAAAGTAATAAACTTAACCAACTCTTCTTTTTGAAGGCCTCGAGAAAAAATAATCCTCTCTATGCCTCTTTCTCTTAAATAGACACTTGTTGATTTTACCTTTTTACTCAACTCAAAAAATACTT